>NZ_JBSGDD010000048.1:0-54871 GCF_053602195.1 Kitasatospora sp. NPDC004531
GGCCGGTTCGGCACCGGCCGCCCCCGCACGCCCGCTCAGCGGTACTTCTTCAGCTCCCGCCGCGCCAGCGAGCGCCGGTGCACCTCGTCCGGACCGTCGGCCAGCCGCAACGTCCGGTTGCCGGACCAGAGTTGGGCGAGCACGGTGTCCTGGCTGACGCCGGCCGCGCCGTGCGCCTGGACGGCCTTGTCGAGGATCCACTCGACGGTGGACGGGACGGCGATCTTGATGGCCTGGATCTCGGTGTGCGCGCCCCGGTTGCCGACGGTGTCCATCAGCCAGGCGGTCTTCAGCACCAGCAGCCGGGCCTGCTCGATCCGCACCCGCGCCTCGGCGACCCACTCCTGCACCACGCCCTGGTCGGCGAGCGGACGGCCGAACGCGATCCGGGAGTTGACCCGGCGGCAGGTCAGCTCCAGGGCCCGTTCGGCGATGCCGATGGCCCGCATGCAGTGGTGGATCCGGCCCGGGCCGAGGCGGGCCTGGGCGATCGCGAAGCCGGAGCCCTCCTCGCCGAGCAGGTTCGCCGCCGGCACCCGGACGTCGTCGAAGAGGATCTCGGCGTGGCCGCCGTGGTCGGCGTCCTCGTACCCGAACACCCGCATGCCGCGCAGCACTTGGACGCCCGGGGTGTCGCGCGGGACCAGGATCATCGACTGCTGGCGGTGCGCCTCGGCGGCCGGGTCGGTCTTGCCCATCACGATCAGGATGCGGCAGTCCGGGTTCATCGCGCCGGTGATGTACCACTTGCGGCCGTTGACGACGTACTCGTCGCCGTCGCGCTCGATCCGGGTGGTGATGTTGGTGGCGTCCGAGGAAGCCACGTCCGGCTCGGTCATCGCGAACGCCGAGCGGATGGTGCCGTCCAGCAGCGGGCGCAGCCAGCGTTCGCGCTGCTCGGGGGTGCCGAACTGGGCGAGCAGCTCCATGTTGCCGGTGTCGGGGGCCGCGCAGTTGATCGCCGCCGGGGCCAACAGGACGGAGCGGCCGGTGAGTTCGGCCAGCGGGGCGTACTGGAGGTTGGTCAGGCCCGCGCCGTGCTCCCCGGGCAAGAACAGGTTCCACAGGCCGCGCGCCCTGGCTGCCGCCCGCAGTTCGCCGACCACCGGCGGGATCGTCCACGGCTCGCGCTCCGGGTCGTCCAGCTGCGCGGCCAGCACCGGCTCCGCCGGGTAGACGAACTCGTCCATGAACGCGCCGAGTTCACCCAGCAGGTGGACCGTCCTGGCGTCGTATCCGAAGTCCATCGCTCAGCCCTCCACCGACGCGCGTCCGAACTCCACGAACAGCGGCACCATGTCGCCGACCCGGTCGAAGCCGGCGCCGACCGTCTCGCCCCTGGTCCAGCGGAAGTGGATGCCCTCCAGCACCACCGCCAGCTTGAACGAGGCGAAGCCGACGTACCAGCCGAGGCCCGAGACGTCCCGGCCGGACGACTCGGCGTAGCGGCCGACCAGTTCGGCGGTGCCGGGGAAGCCGGGGGCGAGTGCCGCGCCGGGCAGTACGCCGTCGAAGCGGCGGGCCAGTTCGGTGTACATCACCAGCAGGCCGAGGTCGGTGAGCGGGTCGCCGACGGTGGACATCTCCCAGTCCAGCACGGCGGTGATCCGGTCGTCCGGGCCGACCAGCACGTTGTCCAGGCGGTAGTCGCCGTGCACCAGCGCGGGGGCGGGGGAGTCGGGCAGGGTCTCGGCGAGCCGCCGGTGCAGCTCGTCGACGCCCGCCACCTCGCGGCTGCGGGAGGCGTCCAACTGCTTGCCCCAGCGCCGCAGTTGGCGCTCCAGGAAGCCCTCGGGGCGGCCGAAGCCGGCCAGTCCGAGCGCCTCCGGGTCGAGCGCGTGCAGGGCGACCAGGGTGTCCACCAGCCGCAGGCCGAGGCCGTGCACGCGCTGCTCGCCGAGGGCGGCCAGGGTCTTCGTGTCGCGGTGGGCGGCGCCCTCGACGTACTCCATCAGGTAGAACGGCGCGCCGATCACCGCCTCGTCCTCGACCAGCAGCACCGGCTGCGGCACCGGCACCGCCGTGGGGGCCAGCGCGCCCAGCACCCGGTACTCGCGGGCCATGTCGTGTGCGGTGGCCAGCACGTGCCCGAGCGGGGGCCGGCGCAGCACCCAGCGGGCGGCGCCGTCCTCGACCAGATAGGTCAGGTTCGACCGGCCGCCCTCGAACCGGCGGGCCGTGAGCGGTCCGGCGGTGGGGGAGGGCAGGGCGGCGTCCAGGTGGGCGCGCAGCCTCTCCAGGTCGAGTCCGGGCGGAGCGGCGGTGGTCATCGGGGGCACCTCGCAAGGGAAAAGTGAGCTGACTAAGCGCTTGCTTAGGATTGCTCCGAGGGCCCGAGTTGTCAACGAGCGCCGCCCGCCCGGGGGCGCGGACGAAAGCGCGGACCGGGCGGGCGGCGAGGCGGGTGGGCGATCAGCGGGCGACGGCGGTCGCCACCCGGTCGCCGAGCGCGCGGTCCACGTTGCGCCAGTACTGGAACGCACGTTCCAGAACCGGCTGGGACACCCCCTGCTGCAGGTGCCCGGCGATGTTGGACACCAGCCGGTCGCGGGCCGCGTCGTCCAGTACCTGGCGCACCAGCGTGCCCGCCTGCCCCCAGTCGTCGTCCTCCCGGTGCAGCGGGTACGCCTCCCGCACCATCTTCCCGGCCACGTCCCACCCCAGCGGCCCGCCCCACAGCTCCGGGTCGGCGGCCGGCCCGCCGTACGAGTTCGGCGCGTACGGGCGCGCGGTGCGGGCCGCGTCGAAGCGCATCGGGCCGTCCTTGCTGTACGAGTGCACCGGCACGTGCGGGCGGTTCGGCGGCAGCTGCGCGTAGTTCGGGCCGATCCGGTACCGGTGGGTGTCCGGGTAGGAGAAGATCCGGCCGAGCAGCATCTTGTCCGGCGAGACGCCGATGCCCGGCACCAGGTTGGACGGCTCGAACGCGGCCTGCTCGATGTGGACGAAGTGGTCCTCCGGGTTGCGGTTCAGGGTGAACCGGCCGACCTCGATCAGCGGGTAGTCGCCGTGCGGCCACACCTTCGTCAGGTCGAACGGATTGAACCGGTAGTCCCACGCCTCGTCGAACGGCATCACCTGCACGTGCAGCGTCCAGGACGGGAAGTCGCCGCCCTCGATCGCCTCGAACAGGTCGCGCCGGTGCACGTCGCCGTCCACCCCGGCCAGCCGGTCCGCCTCCTCCTGGGTGAGGAAGTCGTTGCCCTGGTCGGTCCGGAAGTGGTACTTCACCCAGAACCGCTCGCCGCCCGCGTTCACCCAGCTGTAGGTGTGCGAGGAGAAGCCGTCCATGTGCCGCCAGTTCTTCGGGATGCCCCGGTCGCCCATCAGCCAGGTCACCTGGTGCGCCGACTCCGGCGACAGCGTCCAGAAGTCCCACTGCATGTCGTGGTCGCGCACCGCGTTGTCCGGGCGGCGCTTCTGCGACCGGATGAAGTCCTGGAACTTGATCGGGTCGCGGACGAAGAAGACCGGCGTGTTGTTCCCGACCAGGTCGTAATTGCCGTGCTCGGTGTAGAACTTGAGCGCGAAGCCGCGCGGGTCGCGCCAGGTGTCCGGCGAGCCCATCTCGCCCGCCACGGTGGAGAACCGGGCCAGCATGTCGCACTGCTTGCCCGGCTGGAACAGGTCCGCCCGGGTGAACCGGCTGACGTCCGCCGTCACCTCGAAGGTGCCGTACGCGCCGCTGCCCTTCGCGTGCACCACCCGCTCCGGCACCCGCTCCCGGTTGAACTGGGCCATCTTCTCGACCAGGTAGTGATCGTGCAGCAGGACCGGGCCGACCGGGCCCGCCGTCAGCGAATGCTCGTCGCTCTCGACCGGGACACCCGCGTTGTTCGTCGTGAACGGGACGTGCTGGGACATCGGGGACTCCTCCTCGGACGCTGTGCCGGGCGGCGTCGAGGGTCGTCCACCGCGGCTGCCCCCACTCGACCACCGGCCCGCAGCGCCCACAACCGCAGGCCGCCGACCGCCGCAGGGTCAGAACCCCGGAGTGGAGTAGTCGTTCAGGAACCACAGCGCCGCCGTCCACCACAGCAGCCCGACCGCGCAGAACAGCGCCCCGCCCGCCGCCGGCAGCGCCCACCCCGGCAGCCGGCCGTGCCGCACCAGCAGCACCTTCGCCGCGAACGCCCCGTACAGGAAGCACCCCGCCACCGAGTGCACCGCCACCCGCGCGTCGGAGAACCGCACCCCGTACGCCAGCAGGCAGTGCTGCGCGATCGGCAGCGACAGCACGAACGCCGCCGCCCCGCCCAGCCGGTGCCACAGCCGCACCCGGTGCCCCGAGGGGCCGCCCCGGTACATCCACAGCGCCAGCAGCACCTGCACCAGGGCCAGGCCCAGCAGCGCCGACCCGAGCTGCGACTTCAGCCGCAGCGCGTCCACCCCCGACGCCCCGAACAGGCTCCGCCCGGCCTGCGGCGTGTGCGCCCGGCCGAACCACAGCAGTCCCGCCGTGATCACCAGCGGCGCCAGCACCGCCAGCGCGGTCTGCGCGGACACGCCCGCCCGCCGCACCTCAGCCGTCCTGGGCGCCGTCGTCGAAGCCCGCGTCCGGGTCGCCCGCCTCCGGGGCCGTGCCCGGATCCGTGTCCGCAGTGTCGGGCGGCTGCACCACGGCGGGCGCGGACGGCGTTGCCGGGACGTACGGGACCAGCGGAGTGGTGGGCACGGCCGGGGTGACGGGAGCGGCGGACGGGGTCGCGGGCGGCGACGGGGCGGCCGAGACGAACGGAATGCCGGACCCGCCGGCGGTCGGGCTCGCCGCCCCCGAGGGCACGCCTCCCGCGCCGTGCAGGGTCGAGATGTCGACGCCCACCGGGTCGCCCAGCGAGGTCACCGCGTAGAAGGTGCCGTGCGGGTCCGCCACCGTGTGCCCGGCGGCCTCGCCCGGGCCCCGGTCGCCCGCGAACCGGTACAGCGGGTGGCCCTTGTACAGCACCTGCGCCGTCCCGTCGGCGAGCGCCGCCGCACCCAGCAGCCCGTCGTCCACGCCCGGGCCGGCCAGCGGGAAGCCCGGCGTGGTCACCGGCGGCCAGGACTTCGCGCACTCGTCCAGACAGGTGGCGTGCACCGTGGTGTCCGCGCCGTCGAGGTACAGGGTGCGGCCCTGCTCGTCCACCAGGACCGGGCCGAGACTGCCCACGCTCGCCAGGCCCACCCGGGTGCCCACCGCCGTCGCGAACGCCGACGCGCCCGACGGACTCGCCCCGGCGGCCGGAGCCGGCGCCGACGCGGACCCGGCCGGCCCGGACCCGTCCGGGGCGGACCCGGCGGCCGGCGGGGCGCTCGGCGCGGAACCCGCACCGCAGGCGGCGGCCGCGAAAGCGGACAGGGACAGCAGCGCGACGGCGGCGACACGACGGGTACGGGGCATCACGACTCCTGGGCGACGGAGCGGCGGGGGGTCTCGGGCGGGGGTTTCGAGCGGGGGTTGCTAGCACAGGGGGTCCGGGCGGGCCCGGGGCACCATCCACCCCCGGCGGGCACCGCCCGGCCACTCCAGAGCGGGCCCGGTCCGCACCAGGGGGTACCGCGTTGCCCTGGACGGCCCACCCCGCGCACCGGGCGCGGCTGGCGGCCCGTCAGCCCGGGGCCCGTTCTGCGCGCCCCGCCCGGACGGGCGGACACTGGAGAAGTACGACTCCGCCCGAGGGGGCGCCCATGACCACCCAGCACAGCACCCCACCCGCGATCCGGGTCCAGGGGCTCGGCAAGCGCTTCAAGGACCTCGTCGCCCTCGACGACGTCGACTTCGAGGTGCCGTCCGGCAGCGTCTTCGGACTGCTCGGGCCGAACGGCGCGGGCAAGACCACCGCGATCCGGATCCTCACCACCATTATCCGGCCCACCAGCGGCCGGGCCGAGGTGCTCGGCGCCGACGTGGTCGCCCACCCCGCCGCCGTGCGCCGGACCATCGGGCTGGCCGGCCAGTACGCCGCCGTCGACCCCAACCTGACCGCCCGTGAGAACCTCCGCCTGATCGGCCGGCTCACCCAGCTCCCGCGCCACCGCAGGTCGCCGCGCGCCGCCGACCTGCTCGCCCGGTTCGACCTCACGCACGCCGCCGACCGGCCCGTGCGTACCTTCTCCGGCGGCATGCGCCGACGGCTCGACGTCGCCGCCGCCCTCGTCCCCGAACCGCCCGTGCTGTTCCTCGACGAGCCCACCACCGGACTCGACCCGCAGAGCCGCACCGCGCTGTGGGAGCTGATCCGGGAACTCGTCGCCGAAGGCACAACCGTGCTGCTCACCACCCAGTACCTGGAGGAGGCCGACCGGCTCGCCCACCGGGTGGCCGTCCTCGCCGAGGGCCGGGTGGTCGCCGACGACAGCCCGCACGCCCTCAAGGCCCGGCTCGGCACCACCGTGCTGGAACTCGGCATGGGCGAGGACCCGCGCGCGGCCCGCGCCGCCGCCCTGCTCGCCGACCGGCTGGCCCGCACCCCCGAGCGGGACGGCGCACTGCTGCGGCTGGCCAGCCCCGACGGGTCACTGCTGCTGATGGACGTCCTGCACGCCCTGGAATCCGAACAGCTCACCCCGCGCACCATCGCCGTCCGCGAATCCAGCCTGGACGACGTCTACCTCGCCCTCACCGGCCACCGCACCTCCTCCGGAGGCCCGACATGACCGCCGCCACCGACCTGGCCCCCGAGGCGGGCCTGTCCGGACGCCTGCTCGCGCCCGTCCGCGACGGCCTCGCCGTCTGCTGGCGCAACCTGATCGCGCTGCGCCGGGTGCCCCGGCTGCTGATCTTCTCCACCGTGCAGCCGATCGTGTTCGTGCTGATGTTCCGCTACGTGTTCGGCGGGGTGGTCGGCGCCGCCCTGCACGGGACCAGCTACGTCGACTACCTGATGCCCGGCGTGTTCGTGCAGGTGGTCACGTTCGGCGCGGTCAACACCGCGATCGGGCTGGCCACCGATTTGCAGACCGGCCTGATGGAACGCTTCCGCTCACTGCCGATGGCGCGCTCCGCCGTGCTGTCCGGGCGGACCACCGCCGACCTGGCCCGGAACGTGTTCGTGGTGGCGCTGATCAGCGGCGTCGGCTTCCTGGTCGGCTTCCGGGTGCACAGCAACGCCTGGGGGTTCCTGGCCGGGGCGCTGCTGGTGCTGGCGTTCGGCTTCGCGATGTCCTGGGTGTTCGCCGTGGTCGGGCTGGCCGTCGGCGACCCCGAGACCGCGACCGCCGCGGCCTTCCCGGTGCTCGCCCCGCTGGTGTTCGCGTCCTCCGCGTTCGTGCCCACCGCGACCATGCCCGGGTGGCTCCAGGTGTTCGCCAACCACCAGCCCGTGACCATCACCGCCGGCGCGGTCCGCGCGCTGATGCTGGGCACGCCGGTCGGCTCGCAGGTCTGGCAGGCGCTGGCCTGGGACGTCGGCATCGTGGCCGCGTTCGCGCCGCTGGGGGTGTGGCTCTACCGCAAGGCCGTGTGAGCCGCCGGGCCGACAGGGCTCGACGGCGCTCCGGGGGCTGGGGGCTGCGGGGTCAGGACGGCGGCTCGGGGGCGGGCTCCGGCTCCGGCTCCGGATCGGGCTCGGGTTCGGGCTGCTGGGTCCACACGGTGCGGTCGCCGCCGCGCCAGGCGACCAGGTCCGGGTCGTCCAGGTCCGGCTCGTCCACGCCCGCGCGGCGGATGAACTCCGCGACGTCCGCCTCCGAGGTGGCCCGCCCCACCGTCCGCCCGTAGATCTCCACCCGCCGGTACGGGCGCGCCCCGCGGGTCGGCGGGCGGACCACGACCGGCGGGTGGAATATGTCTCCGGACTTGCTCATGCCCCCAGTGTCCCGCGCCCCGGACGGACCGGCATCGGTGCAGGTCGGACGGTGCGGGCAGAGAGTGCGGGGGCGAACGCGGAGGGTGGGCCTCAGTCGGCGGCGAGCAGCCGGCGCAGCACGTCCAGCCGGCCCGGGACCAGCGGGCGGTAGCGGCCCGCCAGCAGCTCGGCGGGGCGGACGAAGCCGCACCAGTCGGCCTCGCCCGGCCACGGCGCCGGCGGGCGGTCGGTCAGCAGGCGGCGCACCACCAGGAAGCCGCCCGCCGGGTGGCCCTCCGCCGGCATCCGGCGGGCGAACAGGTCGTAGTGCCCGGGGTGGGCGAGGGCCGCCGGGGTGCGCCGGTACAGCAGCACGCGCCCGGCCGGGTCGACGTGCACCGTGACGGTGAGGCGGCGCCGCACGCCGGAGGCGGGCCCGGAGGCGGGCGCGGCGGCGGGGACGGGACGGTCGGCAACGGTGAAGGCATCCGTCGATGCGGGCGTCGGAGTGGAGGGCACAGGCATCCCGTCTGTCGCTGGGCCGGGGCCGCAGCGGCACCGGGCCGGAGGCGAGAGCCGCACCTGACGCATCATCACCACCCGGATGCGGCACGATTGTTGCACACCGTGCTCGGGTCGTGACGTATCGTGTGCGCCATTCGCGTCCCGTCATCGAATCGAGGGCCCGTGCACCCCGCCACCGCCCCCGGCGGCCTCCCGCTGCTGGGCCACCTGCCGGCCATGATCCGCCGCCCGATCGCCTTCCTCGACACCCTGCCCGCACACGGCGACCTGGTCCGCGTCCGGATCGGCCCGCGCGACCTCTACCTGGTCGGCGCACCGGAGTTGATCCGCCGGGTGCTCACCGAACGGGACGACTTCGACCGCAGCGGACCGCTCTACGCGAAGATCCGCACCTTCCTCGGCAACGGCCTCGCCACCTGCCCGCACGCCGACCACCAACGGCTCCGCCGCATCGTCCAACCCGCCTTCCAGCGGGCCCTGTTGCCGCGCTACGCCGAGACGATGACCGCCGAAACCGCGGCGCTCACCGCCCGTTGGCGATCCGGGCAGACCGTCGACGTCACCCACGAGGCCTTCACCCTCACCACCGCCGTCGCCGTCCGCACCCTGTTCTCCGCCGGCCTCACCGCCGACGCCGCCGAACGCCTGCGCCACGCCCTGGACGTGCTGCTGCGCGGCCTCTACCGGCGCGTCGTGCTGCCCGCCACCGACCTGCTCCCCACCCGCGCCCGCCGCGAGTACCGCCGCGCGCTGCGCACCTGGCACGCCGGGGTCGCCGCCATCATCGCCGACTACCGGGCGCGCGGCCGCGCGCGCGACGACGTGCTGTCGATGCTGCTCGGGGCCCGCGACGAGCACGGCGCTCCGCTGGACGAGCGCGAACTCGCCGACCAGGTGGCCACGTTGGTGCTGGCCGGGGCCGAGACCACGTCCGCCGCGCTGGCCTGGGCGCTCCGGCTGGTGGCCGAACACCCGGAGGTGGAGCGGAAGTTGCACGCCGAGGTCGACGCCGGGCCGGCCGGGCAGCCGGCCCGCTGGTCCGACCTCGCCCAACTGCCCTACGCCGCACGGGTGGTGGGCGAGACGCTGCGGCTCTACCCGCCCGCCTGGGCGATCAGCCGCACCACCACCCGGCCCCTCGAACTCGGCGGCGCCCGACTGCCCGCCGGGGCGCTGGTGGTCTGCAGCCTGTACCTGCTCCAGCGCCGCCCCGAGCTGTTCCCGGACCCGACCCGGTTCGACCCCGACCGCGCCCTCCCGCACGGCGCCTACCTCCCCTTCGGCCTCGGCGCGACCCGCTGCCTCGGCGACCGCTTCGGCACCGTCGAGGCCACCCTGGCGCTCGCCACGGTGGCCGGCCGCTGGCGGCTGCGCCCGGCGGTGGCGGGTGCGGTCCGGCCGGTGCCCCGGCTGGTGCTGTCGCCGGGGCCGCAGCCGATGCGGCTGGAGGCCCGGGTCAGTGGGCGAGCAGGTTGACGCAGGTGCGGAACAGGGGCGGGGCGGCAGCGGCCAGCGGGACGATGCGGGGGGCGAGGGCGGGGTGGTGGCGGGCGGCGAGGAGCGCGGTGGTGAGCAGGCGGTAGGGGCGGGTGGCGCGGCGCCAGGCGCGTTCGTAGCCGGCCGGGCGGCCGGTGGCCAGGCAGTGGACGGCGGCCTCGGCGGAGGCCAGGGCGATCGCGATGCCCTCGCCGGTGAGGGCGTCCAGGTAGCCGGCGGCGTCGCCGACCAGCAGCACCCGTCCGTGCACCCGCGCCGCCGCGTGCTGCCGCAGCGGGCCGGCCCCTCGGACGGGGCCCGCGCCGGCCCCGGCCAGCTGCTCCAACAGGGCCGGGAAGAAGTCGAGTTGGCGGTCGAACGGCAGGCGCTGCGAGCCGAGCACCGCCACCCCCACCGTCGCGTCCGACACCGGCGTGACGTACGCCTCCGCGTGCCGCGACCAGTACACCTCCACCAGGTCGCTCCACGGTCGCACCGCGTAGTGCCGCCGCTGCCCGTACCGGGCCGGGTGGCGGCCGGCGGCCGGCCGGTGGAGCCCGAGCAGGCGGCGGGCGGGGGAGTGCAGGCCGTCCGCCGCGACCGCGTACCGGGCGGTCAACTCGCCCACCGTGACCGATCGTTCGGAGACGGCGAGGCTCTCCGCGCGGCCGGTCGTCCGCCGGACGCCCAGCTGTTCGGCGCGGGCCGCGAGGGCGGCGTGCAGCGCGGTGCGGCGCACGCCGAGGCCGTGGCCGGTGCGGAAGCGGGCCTCGGCGGTGCGGGGGCCGTCGGCCTGCAGGTAGCGGATGCCGTGGAAGGGCCGGCCCTCGGCCGTGACGCCGAGGCGGTCCAACGCCCGTACCGCGCCCGGCATCAGGCCCTCGCCGCAGGCCTTGTCGACCGGGGTCGGGCGGGGCTCCAGCACGGTGGCGGAGAGTCCGGCGCGGGCGGCGTGGATCGCGGTGGCCAACCCCGCCGGGCCGCCGCCGATCACCAGCAGGTCGATCACGCGGCCGCCCCGCAGAGTCGCAGTGCGGCGTCCTCGCAGCGCAGACGGGTGTGCAGCAGAAGGGAGTTGAGCAGGGTGAAGCCGAGCGCCGTCACCCAGGCCGAGTGGACCAGCGGCAGTGCGAGGCCCTCCACCACCACCGCCAGGTAGTTGGGGTGCCGCAGCCATCGGTACGGCCCGCCGGCCACCAGTGGCAGGCCCGGGACCACGATCACCCGGGTGTTCCAGCGCGGCCCCAGCGTGCGGATGCACCACCAGCGCAGCCCCTGCGCGGCGAGCGCCAGGGCCAGCATCGGCCAGCCCAGGACCGGCACGAACGGCCGCTCCGCGCAGGCGACTTCGAGCAGGCAGCCGGCCAGCAGGCCGGTGTGCAGGGCCACCATCGGCGGATAGTGCCGCCGCCCGTACTCGACGCCGCCGCGGGCCAGGCTCCAGGCGGCGTTGCGGCGGGCGACCAGCAGCTCCGCCAGTCGCTCGACGGCGACCAGCGAGACCAGCAAGGTGTAGGCGATCATCGGCAACTACCAGCGCAACAGGACGAGTTCGGAGGCGAAGCCGGGGCCGAGGGCGAGCATCAGCCCGAACTCGCCCGGCCCGGGCGGGCCTTGGTCGATCACCTCGCGCAGGATGTGCAGCACCGACGCCGAGGACAGGTTGCCGCAGCGCGCCAACGACTCCCGGCTCGGTGCCAACGCGGCCTCCGGCAGGCCGAGTTCCTCACCCAGCACGTCCAACACCCGGGGCCCGCCCGGGTGGCACACCCAGGCGCCGACGTCCCCCGGCTTCAGGTCGTGCGCGGCGAGGAAGGAGGACACCTCCTCGGCGACGTGCAGCCGTACCAGCTCCGGCAGTTCGGGGCCCAGCAGGATGCCGAAGCCGGAGTTGCGCAGCTGCCAGCCGAGCAGCCGTTCGGTGCCCGGGTACAGCCGGCTGCGGGTCGCCACCACCGCCGGGCCGCCGCCCGCCGCCGGGTGGCCGTCGCCGACCGCGAGCAGGGCGCCCGCGCCGTCCCCGAACAGTGCGGTGGCCAGCAGGTTCGCCGGTGAGGTGTCGGCCCGTTGCAGGGTGAGCGAGCACAGTTCGGTGGCCAGCAGCAGGGCCGTCCGGCGGTTGTCGCGGCCGGTCAACAGCCCGTCCACCACGGCGAGTCCGCCCGCCCCGCCCGCGCAGCCGAGGCCGAACAGCGGCACCCGGCGGACGTCCTCGCGAAGGCCGAGCCGGGACGCGATCCGCGCCTCCAGCGAGGGCACCGCGATGCCCGTGACGGTGGTGGAGACCACCGTGTCGACCTGCTCGGCGGCCAAGCCGGCCTGGCGGAGCGCCGACTCGGCCGCCCGGTGCGCGAGTTCGGCCGCGGCCTCCAGCCAGGCGTCGTTCGCCGGGCCGAAGCCGTCGAACTCCTCGTGCCGTTCGAGCGGGAACGCCAGGTGGCGGGAGTGGACTCCCGAGCCCGCGAAGAACCGTTCCGACAGGGCGAGTTCGTCTCCCGCCCCGCCGCGCAGGGCCGCCAGCCCGGCGGCCAACTCGCCCTGCCGGTACCGATGGGGCGGAAGGACCCCGCACACTGCCGCGATCCGCGTCACCGGCCCAGGATAGGGACCGAACCCACCCGAACCGGGCAATCCCCCTGCGCCGGGCGCGTCCAGCTCGATCCGGCGCCGCCCGGCGCGGTGATCCCGGGCCATGGGTGCGCGGACCGTTAGCGTGGCCGGGGTGAGCGAAGCGGCAGTGGCGGACCGGGGGTTGATCGCGGGGCTGGTGCGGGCCTGCCACCCGGTGCCCGCGGCGGCGGTGACCGGGCTGGCCGCGGCGATGGCCGCCGGGGCCGGGCGGGGGGCGGCGGGGACGCTGCTGACCGGAGGGGCCGTCGCGGCGGGGCAGTTGTCGATCGGGTGGAGCAACGACCTGATCGACCGGCGACGGGACGCGGCTGCCGGGCGCACCGACAAGCCGCTCGCCCGTGCTGAATTGACTGCTCGTCAGGTTGCGGGGGCCGCCGGGTGGGCGGTCGCGGGGTGCGTGCTGCTGTCGGCGGCGTGCGGGGTCGCGGCGGCGACCGCGCACCTGGTGGCGGTGGCGGCGGGCTGGGCGTACAACCTGCGACTGAAAGGCACTTGGTGGTCCTGGCTGCCGTACGCGGTGGCGTTCGCGCTCCTCCCCGCGTTCGTCACCCTCGCGCTGCCGGGCCGGCCCTGGCCCGCCGCGCCCGTCCTCGGCGCGGGCGCGCTGCTGGGCGTCGCGGCACATTTCGCCAACGTGCTGCCGGACTTGGCCGCGGACCGGGCCGCCGGGGTCCGCGGCCTGCCGCAGCGGGCCGGGGCGCGCGTCTCGGGCCTGATCGCCGTCCTCGCCGCGACCGCCGCGGCGTTCCTGCTCGCGCCGGGCTGGCCGGTGCTGGCCGTCGCCGCCCCACCCGCCCTCGCCGTGCTCGTCGCGCCGCGCGGTCGCCTCCCGTTCCTCGCGGTCATCGCCGCCACGGCGGTCGCGGTGGCGCTGCTGCTGGCCGGCGGGGGGCTGCGCGGCGGGTAGGCGGTGGCGCGTCGGCCGAGGTTGTCCAAAAACCGGATGGTGACCGCCTCCTGGGCTCTGATGCCATGGACACCTCAAGCGTCACTCCACTCAAGGGGACACCCATGGGCCAGGTGCTCAAGCGAGCCGCCATCTCCACCGCCGCACTCGTCGCGGCCACCGCCGCCGCCGTCGGCACCGGGGCGAGCCCCGCCCAGGCCGGCATCGTGATCGCGCTCGGCAACACCTACAGCGCCGGCGTCTACTTCTCCCCCAACGCGAGCTCCGCCAAGGTCGGCGTCCCCGACCTGCACCCGGGCGACTCGGTCGCGGTCAACTGCTGGACCGTCGGCGGCAACGTCGGCAACTTCGGCGACGTCTGGTACCACGCCTACCAGGAGATCTACGGCGGCGCCCCCTACCAGCAGGTCGGCGGCTGGGTCTTCGCCCCGTACGTGGACGGCGCCGCCGCGTTCCACAACAACTGGATCCCCAAGTGCTAGTGATTCACGGGTAGTTCAAGACCGGCCCGGGCCGTGCGGACGGCCCGGGCCGGTGCGTGCCCGTAAGGGGCAGGGCTCAGATCGGATGGTCCGGGCTGTCGAGCCAGGCGTGGTGGCCGGTCGGGGTGACGGTGAGGCCGAGGCGGTCGACGGTGGGCCGGCCGGAGTGGTGCCACCAGGTGAGGGCGCGTTCGAACTCGGGCCAGAGGCGGCGGGCGCCGTACTGGCGCACCGGGTGCGTGCGGGCGCCGTCGCGGAAGGTGGCGGCGGACCAGGCCGGGGTGGTGAGGGAGTACAGCCACAGGGTGCGGGAGCCGTCGGGGTGGGGCTGGACGGCGTGGGTGACTCCGCGCAGGCGCAGGCCGACGGCGAACGGAAACGCGTCGAACTTGGCGTGCGCCGGCAGGAGTTGGCCGGTGGTGGTGTCGCTGACCGCGCCGCCCGGGGGCGGGGGTGCGGGCCGGGCGAGGCGCTGGGAGCGCATCTTCATGAACTCGACGGGCCAAAGGAACGGCCCCTCGGCGGTGCCGTCCGCACGGACGGTGAGGCGCAGGAGCGCGTCCGCGTGGGAGTAGTGGGTGCCGAACGGGGCGAGGATCAGGCCGCCCGGGCGGGTCTGCTCGATCCAGGCACGCGGAATCCCGCGCAGGCCGTAGGTGGCGATCGTCCGGTCGTAGGGCGCGCCGTCCGGGTGCCCGTGGACGCCGTCCGCGCAGACGGTGCGCGGGCAGTGGCCGGCGGCGCGCAGGCGGGTGCGCGCATGGGCGGCGACCCGCGGGTCGATCTCGACGGTGGTGACGAAGGTGTCGCCGAGGCGGTGGGCCAGCAGGGCGGCGTTCCAGCCGGTGCCGGTGCCCTGTTCGATCACCCGCATGCCCGGCTCGACGCGGAGCTCGCCCAGCATCGAGGCGACCAGCGAGGGCTGCGAGGCCGAACTGGTCGGGACCGCGCCGGGTTCGGTGCCGCGGTGGGCCCCGTCGTCCCACTGGGTGACGATCGGGATGTCGGCGGCCGAGGCGGCCGACCAGCCCGGACCGTCGGTGCGGCGGTCGAGCGGACGGCTGGTACCGGTGGCCAGGTCGTGGGCCCAGACGAGGTCGGGCAGGAAGAGCGAGCGCGGGAGGGCGTCGAAGGCTGGGGCCCACTCGGCGGGGACGGCGAAGGACCGCCCCGCAGCGGAGCGGCCCTCCTGCTCGGACGCGAGCGTCACTTGCGCCGTCCCCCGCTCCCGGGCGGCGGGCCGCTGTCAGGGGACGGTGGGGTGGGCGGCGGTGTCCACGGCGTGCCGGGGAGGCGGTCGCCTCCGGCGGTGGCGGTGTCGTCGGTGCTCATCTCGGTCTCCCGCTGATCGTGGTCGGTGGTGCTGCCGTGCCCACCGTTCCAAGCGGCCGCCGGGACATCAACGAGGCGCGCGCGAACGGGAAGTGGCGGAAGATGGCGGAAGGAGGGGCGTCGCCCGGAGCGGTCGGCGGGTCAGTGCGGGGTTGGCCCGGTGGTGCACAGGGAGGTGTCGATCAGGGCGTCGAGGCGTTGGCGGGCGGCGGGGTCGTCGAGCTGTTCGGTGACGGCGAGGGCGGCGGCGCGGCCGTCGGGGGTGGCGCCGGTGCGGGTCTCGTAGCCGGGGATGCTGCCGCCGTGGCCCCAGTAGCGGCCGCCGCAGGTGAGGGGCCGGCTGACCAGCCCGAGGCCGTAGCGGGCGCCGGGGCCGAAGGTGGCGTCGGCGGGGACGGTGGTGCGCATCTGGGCGAGTTGGGCGGCGGGGAGGAGCCGGCCGGGGGTGAGCAGGGCGGTGAAGAAGGTGTTCAGGTCGGCGTTGGTGGAGACGAGTTGGCCGGCCGCCCAGGCCCAGGACGGGTCGAGGTCGGTGACGTCGACGAGTTCGCCGCCGTCGCGGTAGTAGCCGTGCGGGTGCGGGCCCCGCAGGGCGCTCTCTCCGGGCGCCGGGAAGTAGGTGTGGCGCAGGCCGAGGCGTCGGACGATCCGGGTGTCGAGCTCGTGGCCGATGCTGTGGCCGGTGACGCGTTCGACGAGCAGCCCGGCCAGCAGGTAGTTGGTGTTGCTGTACTGCCAGGAGGCGCCGGGCGGGAACGCGGCGGGGTGGCGCAGGGCGAGGTCGAGGAGCTCGCGGGGCTGGTAGGGCCGGGGGTCGTCGTCGAGGTACGCCGTGTAGTTGGGCAGGCCGCTGGTCTGCTGGAGCAGCTGGCGGACGGTGATGTGCCGCCCGTCGATGCCGTCGCCGCGGACCAGTCCGGGCAGGTAGTGGTCGATGTCGCGGTCCAGTCGCACCCGCCCCTCGGCGGCGAGTTGCAGCACCACGACGGCGACGAAGGTCTTGGTGTTGCTGCCCACCCGCACCTCGCCGTCCGCCGGCACGGGCGCCCCGGTCGCCAGGTCGCCGACCCCGGCGGCGGCGCTCGTGCTGCGGCCGTGCTGGTCGCGGACGGTGGCCAGCGCGCCGGGGACGCCGAGCTCCGCCACCAGGGCGTCCAGCCGGGGAGCGGGCGGGGCAGTGGGCGGGGGAGTGGCGGCGACCGCGGGCGACGCGGTGGCGAGCGCCGCCAGGACGGCCGCGGCGACGATCGTCCGACGGCGGTGGCGGCGGTAACGGCGGTACGTGGCAGGCGGGTTCATGGATCCTCCGGGAGGCGGCACGGTGCCTCCAGACCATCACGCGCCCCTCCGCCCCGTCGTCGCCGCGGCGGAGGAGCCCGGCACCTGCTGCGGTCGCAGCGCGGCGCCGGGCGGGTGGTCCCGGCGGGGTACGCCGAGGGCGCGCCGACCCTGACGGCCGGTCAGGGGCGGCGTACGCCGTCAGGCGGAGAAGCCGCCGTCCACGGAGATCACCGCGCCGGTGACGTACCGGGCGTCGGGGCTCGCCAGGTGGGCGACGGTGGCGGCGATCTCCGCCGGCTCGGCGTACCGGCCGAGCGCGGTCAGGGCGGCGATGGCCCCGGCGTTCGGGCCGTCGGCGGGGTTGGCGTCGGTGTCGGTGGGGCCGGGGTGGACGAGGTTGACGGTGATGCCGCGCGGGCCGAGCTCGCGGGCCAGCCCCTTGGTGAGGCCGACCAGGGCGGTCTTGCTCATCGAGTACAGCGCGAGCCCGGGGAACGGGGCCCGTTCGGCGATGTTGCTGCCGATGCTGATGATCCGGCCGCCCTCGGTCATCCGCCGGGACGCGGCCTGCGCGAGCTCGTACGGGGCGCGGACGTTGACCGCCAACGTGGTGTCGATCTCGGCGCGGCCCAGCTGCTCCAGTGGGCCGACCAGGAAGACGCCGGCGTTGTTCACCAGCACGTCCAGCCGGCCGAGCACCTCGACGGTGCGCTCCACGGCGGCGTCCAGCGCGGCGGAGTCCGCGCTGTCGGCCCGGACGGCCAGTGCCCGGCGGCCCAGGGCCTCGATCCGTTCGACGATCCGCTGCGCGGGCGCGGCGCCCTCGCGGTAGGTGAGGGCGACGTCCGCGCCCTCCTCGGCCAGGCGGAGCGCGACGGCCGCGCCGATGCCCCGGCCGCCGCCGGTGACCAGTGCGACGTTTCCTTCAAGTCGGTTCATGGGGTTGATACTTGTGCCCGGCCGAGGCCGCCGCTGGCGGGAATCCGACCCGGCGCTCCGGCCGGAGGAGGGCGGGTCAGGCGTACGCCCGGGCCTCGGCCAGGATGCTGTCGGCGTGCCGGTCGAGCAGTGCGCCGGCCACCGCGACGCCGAGCTTCTCCGGCTCGTCGGGGGTGCCGGACAGCCGGGCCTCGACCTGGCGGACGCCGTCGACCGAGGTGACCTGGCCGTGCAGGGTGAGGACGCCGTCGGCGGTGGTGGCGTGCGCGCCGACCGGGACGGAGCAGCCGCCGTGGAGTTCGGCGAGCATGGCGCGTTCCGCGCGGACCTCCGCGTCGGTGGTCAAGTCTCCCGTGTGGTCGAGGAGTTCGCGGGCCAGCGTGTTGTCCGCGCGGAGCTGGATGCCGAGCGCGCCCTGGCCGGGGCTGGGCGGGAACAGCTCCAGCGGGAGCAGTTCGGCGATGTCGGCGGCCCGGCCGAGGCGGCGCAGTCCGGCGGCGGCCAGCACCACGGCGTCCAGCGACTTCAGTCGGGCGAGCCGGGTGGGGACGTTGCCGCGGATCCGTTCGGGGCGCAAGTCCGGCCGGACGTGCAGGAGTTGGGCGATCCGGCGGGCGGCGGAGGTGCCGATCCGGGCGCCGGGAGGCAGGGCGGCGAGCGGGGCGCCGCACAGTGCGTCGCGGACGTCTGCGCGGGGCGGCGGGGGCAGCAGGATCAGGCCGTCGGGGTTCTCGGTGGGCAGGTCCTTGAGCGAGTGCACGACCACGTCCACCTCGCGGTTCAGCAGTGCCGCGACCTGGTTGGTGGAGAACGCCGAGCCGCCGCCGCGTTCGGAGACCTCCCGCAGGGCGGCCCTGCGGTCCAGGTCGCCGTCCTCCAGGATCGCCCGGTGGCGGATCACCAGGTCGGGGAAGCGCTCCCGGACCGGCGCGAGGAACTCCCGGACCTGGGTCCTGGCCAGTTGGCTGGCCCGCGAACCCACCACCAGTTCGACCATCGTCAACTCCCGCTGCTGAAGCTCACCCTGACGGCATGCTAGCCGCTCACGGGCGTTCCGTTTTCCGACGGAATGTCGGAAAACGCGGCCGTCGGGCGCTCCAGGCGGGGCAGCGCGGGCAGGGCGGCCAGCGACGCGGCGAGCAGGAACGGCCAGGGCCGGGCCGTGGACGAACAGCAAGGTCAGCAGGCCGGGGGCGAGCGCCCGGCCGACGCCCCAGGAGAGCCGGTCGACCGCCAGGTACCGTCCGCGCCGGCCCGGATGGGCGAGGGCCGCACTCAACTCCTCGCGCCCGGGCGTGGCGACCCCTCGCCCGCGCGTGGCGACCGTCTCGGCGAGGTAGTACACCGGCATCGCGGCGACCGGCCCGCCGCCGACGGCCCGGCCGGGCGCGCCGGGCAGCAGGGCGAACCCGGCGAAGGCGAGCGCGTTCAGCACCGAGCCGCCCGCCACCGCACCGGCCGCACCGTGCTCCAGCTGCGCACGGCGGCGGCCGAACTGCTGTGCGGTACGGGCGGTCAGAGGCCGTAGACCGCGTACGAGAAGCCGTCCGCGTGCAGCGCCGAGTGCGTCAGCGACACGCCCCGCCCGAACAGCAGCCGCCCCGGCAGGTCCCGCTCCACCGGCAGGTGGGCGGGGGTGCGGCGCGGGTTGACCACCACCAGGTGGCGGTCGCCGCGCAGGTACGCCAACGGGTAGCCGGTGTGCAGGAGTTCGACCGGCGCGTCCGGCCCGAGCGCCGGGTGCGCGCGGCGCAGCGCGATCAACTGCCGCACCTGGTGCAGCAGAGAGGCCGGGTCGGCGCGCTGCGAGGCGACGTCCGGACGGTCGGGCGCGGGGTCCAGCGGCAGGTAGAAGCGCTCGGCGGGCGCGGTGGAGAACCCGGCGTCCGGGGTCGCGTCCCACTGCATCGGGGTGCGGCAGCCCGCCCGGTTGTAGTGCGGGCCCAGCACGCTGCCCTCGGTGTCCGGCAGGCCCGGCACGAAGCGCATGCCGATCTCGTCGCCGTAGTAGATCGCCGGGACGGTCGGCCAGGTCAGCTGGAAGGTGAACGCCGCCGCCAGCTGCTCGCGGGTGCGCGGGCCGGTCGCCAGCCGCGAGTAGTCGTGGTTCGCGGTCGGCAGTGCGGCGAAGCCCCGGCCGCGCATCGCCTGTGCGGCGCGCTCCCACTCGGCGGTGAACGGCTTCATCGAGCCCAGGCCGGCGGCGTCGAAGTAGCAGGGCTGCGCGGGCCAGTGCTCGTGCACGGTGCCCGCGCCGTTGTCCCACAGCGAGCGCAGCGGGGCGCCGTCCTGCGGCCCGCCGAACTGGAGGAAGAAGTCTCCGTGGAAGCCCATCGGCACCGAGCGCGCCGGGTCGCCCCACTCGGCGAGGATCACGTTGTCGGGGTGGTGGGCGTCCATCCACGCCCGGGTCTGTCGCCACAGCTTCCCGGTCTCCACGAACCCCGGGTCGTCCTTCACCAGCGAGGACGCCATGTCCACCCGGAAGCCCGCGACGCCCAGGCCGAACCAGTGCGCCATGATCTCGCGCAGCGCCGCCCGGTTCGCCCGGGGGCCCTCGGCGTCCACCGGCTGGCGCCACGGCTCGTCCGAACTGGACTGCGCGTAGCCGAAGTTGAGCGCGGGCTGGAAGTCGAAGAAGTTCGGCCGGTACCAGCCGGGCCGGCTGCCCGGTGAGGCCACGAAGCCCGGTGCGGGCCGGTCGGCCCACACGTAGCGGTGGTCGTCCGGGTCGCTCGCCGAGCGGACGAACCACGGGTGCCGGTCGGAGGTGTGGCCCGCCACCAGGTCCAGCAGCACCCGGATGCCCGCGCGGCGCGCCGCGTCGGTGAACTTCGCCAGGTCCTCCGGCGCGCCGTAGCGCGGCGCGACGGCCAGGAAGTCCGCCACGTCGTACCCGGCGTCCCCGAACGGCGAGACGAAGCACGGGTTGAGCCACACCGCGTCCACCCCCAGCCACTGCAGGTACTCCAGCCGCTCCGTCAGCCCGGCGAAGTCGCCGACGCCGTCCCCGTTCCCGTCCGCGAAACTCTGCGGATAGATCTGGTACAGCACGGCGCCCCGCGCCCACTCGGTCCCCACACCCGGCCCCTCTCGTCCCGAACACCACGGCGGTACCCCTCAGCCATGCCCGCCACGCCCGCCGCGGAACCGGGCGGACCGCAGGCGGGCGTTCCGGAAATTCCCCCCGGGCCGGGAAGCCGGCCCTACCTGCCGGGAAGGCCGGCTCCCTAGGTTTCTCGGCGCGACAACCGGCCCTGGAGAGACCCGAGTTGGGGGAGAGCATGGCTGATCTGGAAGTGGGCGTCCTGGCGATCGGCGCCGGCCCGGCGAACCTGGCCCTCGCGGCCGCGATCGAGGAGAGCGGATCGGCCGAACTGGCCGAAGGCACACTGCTGTTGGAGCAGGCCCCGGACATCAAGTGGCAGCGCGACCTGCTGATGCCGTGGGCCCGCAGCCAGGTCTCGTTCCTGAAGGACCTGGTGACGCTGCGCGACCCGCGCAGCCGGTTCTCGTTCCTCAACTTCCTGCACCAGCACGGCCGTCTGGACCAGTTCATCAACCTGGGCACGTTCCACCCGCACCGCTGGGAGTTCTCCGACTACCTGCAGTGGGTGGCGGCCTCGCTGGAGAAGGTGCGGATCCGCTACGACGCCCGGGCCACCGCCACCGAGCCCCGCTACGACCGGGACGGCCGGCTGATCGGCTGGCAGGTCACCCTCGCCGACGGCGACACCATCCGCTGCCGCGACCTGGTGGTCGGCGCCGGCCGCGACATGCACATCCCGGCGGTGTTCGCCGACCTGCCCGCCGAGAAGGTCATCCACAGCGCCCGCTTCCGCAGCCGGATCAGCGCCGTCGACAAGGACGCGCCGCTGCGCACCGTGGTGATCGGCGGAGCGCAGAGCGCCGCCGAGATGTTCATGGCGCTGTACGAGAACCTGCCGAACTCCACCGTCACCATGCTGGTCCGCTCGATCGGCCTGCAGAACTACCAGACCAGCAAGTTCGTCAACGAGCTGTTCTACCCGTCCTTCGTCGACGAGTTCTACGAGGCCCCGGCCGAGATGCGCGCCCAGGTGCTCGACGAGATGCGGCTGACCAACTACGCGGGCCTCGCCCCGCCGTTCCTCGACGAGCTGTACATGGTGCTCTACCGGGAGAGGATGATCGGCACCGGCCGCGCCGAGGTCCGGCCGATGACCGAGGTGGTCGCCGCCCGCGAGGAGGACGGCGAGGTGGTGCTCGACCTGCGCGACCGGCGCACCGGGAAGACCGCCGAACACCGCTGCGACCTGGTGCTGCTCGGCACCGGCTACGACAGCCGGATGCCCGCCCTGGTACGGGAGTTGACCGAGAAGGCCGGACTGCCCGAGGTCGCCGTCAGCCGCGACTACCGGGTCGACCTGGGCACCGGCGCCGACGCCGCGCTGTACCTGCAGGGCGTCAACGAGGCCACCCACGGCATCGCCGACTCGCTGATCAGCGTGCTCGCCCACCGCGCCCGCGACATCACCGGCGACCTGCTGACCCGCCACGGCCTCGCCCCGGCGGAGGCCCGCTGATGGCCGCGCTGCTGGTGATCGCCCCCGGCCCCACCGCCAACGGCGACCTGCACCTGGGCCACCTCGCCGGGCCGTTCCTGTCCGCCGACGTGTGCGCCCGCTACGCCCGCGCCACCGACCGCGACACCCTGTTCGGCACCGGCGTGCACTTCACCCAGAACTACATCGTCACCACCGCCCGCCGCCTCGGCGAACAGCCCGAGGAGCTCCGGCTGCGCGCCGCCGAACAGGTCGAGGCCACCCTGGCCGCCGCCGGCATCCTCCCCGACGGCTTCGTCCGGTTCGACGAGCGGTACCTCAAGACCGTCCGCACCTTCTTCGAACGGCTGCACGGCGAAGGGCACTTGAGGCTGCGCAAGGTGCGGTTCCCGTACCTGCCGGACACCGGCGAGTACCTCACCGACGCGTACGTGCGCGGCGGCTGCCCGGTCTGCCTGGCCGAGGGCTGCGCCGGGCTGTGCGAGAACTGCGGCCACTGGATCGCCTCCGGCGAACTCCTCGACCCGCGCTCCACCCGGCACCCCGAACTCCCCGTCGAACTGCGCGAACACCAGGTGCTGGTGCTGCCGCTGGAGGAGCACCGGGCCGCCCTGGCCTCCTACTTCGCCCGGCTCGCCCCCACCATGCGGCCCCGACTCGCCCAGCTCGTCGAGGAGTTGATGGCCCGCCGACTGCCCGACTACCCGATCACCCTGCCCATCGACTGGGGCATCCCCGCGCCGTTCCCGGAGACCCCCGGCCAGGTGCTGTACTCCGACACCGAGACCGTCGCCTGGAGCCTGCACGCCGTCGCGCTGGCCGCCGAGGCCAGGGGAGAAGTCCCCGGCGACGAGGAACGGCACTGGGCCGTCGAGGCCGGACCCGAAGTGGTGTACTTCTTCGGCTCCGACGCCAGCTTCGCCTTCGCGCTGGCCGGCACCGCCATGCTGCTCGCGCTCGGCGGCCTCGCGCTGCCCGCGCACTTCGTCACCAACGAGTTCTACGAACTCGACAGCGACAAGTTCTCCACCAGCCGCGGCCACGTCGTCACCGGACGGCAGCTCACCGCCGAAGTCCCCCGCGACCTGGTCCGCTACTACCTGGCCGCCACCGGCCCCGACTTCCAGCGCACCAACTTCACCCGCGCCGCCATGGACCGGGTCTGCGGACAGCGCCTGGTCGAACCCTGGAACCGCGTCGCCGCCAAGGCCGAGGCCCACCTCGACCGGGGCCCGCTCCCGGTCAGCGCCCGCTCCCGGCACGCCGCCGCACTGATCGCCGAACGCTTCGCCGCCGCCCTGCGCCCGCGCCGCTTCAGCCTCAGCGCCGCCGCCTTCACCCTCACCGAACAGCTCGGCCGGCTCGACCGCTGGGAGGTCACCGACGCCGACGCCGGCGACTTCTGGCACGAACTCGACCTGTTCCTGCGCTGCGCCGCCCCGCTGCTGGTCGACCTGGCCGCCGAGGCGCTGCCCGACACCGCCATCCCCGCCGCCCCGTCAGCCACCACCGTCCGGCCCCGCCCGCTGCCCCGGCTCGGCGCCCACCCGCGCGGCGGCGGACGGTGAGCAGCGCCGGGCACGTGGTGGTGGTCGGCGGCGGCGTCACCGGCCTGCTCACCGCCGTCGCCTGCGCCCGGGCCGGACAGCGCGTCACCGTCCTCGAACGCGGCCCGCTGCCCAACCCGGACGCCACCTCGCACGACCAGCACCGCGCCATCCGCACCCTGCTCCCCGGCGACCCGGACGGCACCGCCCGCCGACTCGCCGCGCACCGCCACTGGGAAGAGCTGGAGGCCCTGTTCGGCACCGAGCTGTACCGCCGGGTCGGCGTCCTCACCGCCTGGCCGACCGAGCGCCTGGACGAGCTGCTCGCCGAGGCCGACCGGGCCGGCATCCCGCTCGACCTGCCGACCGGCGACCGGCTCCCGCCGCTGGGAATGCCGGCGGGGACGGTCGGGGTGCGCGAGCGCACCGGCGGCGTGCTGCTCGCCGACCGGGTGCTGCGCGCCGCCACCCGCTGGCTCGCCGCCCGGCCCGGCGTGCGGCTGCGCCCGCACAGCACCGTGCGGACGGTGTTCGCCGGCTCCGGACGGATCGTGCTGGACAGCGGCGAGGTGGTCCGCGGCGACCTGGCGCTGCTGGCCGGCGGGCCGTGGACCCGCAGGCTGACGGCCACCCGGGTCACGCTGTACCGGCAGACCATGGTCTACCTCGGCCGCCCCGCCGGCGGCGACCGCTGGGACGGCGCGCCCGCCGCGGGCGGCCTCGGCCGCGAAGGCCGCGGCTGGGTGCTGCCGCCCGGCGCCGGCACCCTGCTCAAACTCAGCTCCGACACGGTGTGCCGCCCCGTCGCGGACACCGACAGCGCGGGCGAGGACCAGCAGCCGTACCTGGACCGCCTCGCCGGCGAAGGCATCCTGCCCGACCTGGAGCGCCACCCCGTGGTCGGCGTCCGGGTCTGCCACTACACGGCGGACGCCGCCACCGGCGGCCCGCTGCTGGCCCCCGTCTCCCCGGGCCTGTGGACCCGCGCCGCGTGCGGCGGCAGCGGATTCTCCACCGCCCCGCTGGTCGCGGAGCGCATCGCCGCCGCCGCGAGGGAGGCGGCATGACCATCGCCACCGCTGCGAAGGAGGCGGCATGACCGACGAACAAGAACCGCACGTGGGCGTCCTCGACACGCTCAGGGCCACCCCGGCCACCGTCCGCTACCTGCTCGGCGGCGTGCTGGTCAACCAGCTCGGCGCGTTCGTCCAGACCTTCCTGGTGCTGTACCTGACGCACCGGGGCATGTCCGACGGCACCGCGGGCCTGGCGCTCGGCGCGTACAGCCTGGGCACCGTGTTCGGCACCGTGCTCGGCGGGGAGATCACCCACCGGCTCGGGCCGCGCACCGCGATCCTCGCCGCGATGGCCGGCTCCGCGCCGCTGGTCGCCGTGCTGCCGCTGCTGGCCCGGCCCGGGCTGATCGTGCCGCTGCTGCTCGCCGTCGCGCTGGCCGGGCTGTTCGCCCAGGCGTACCGGCCCGCCGCGTCGGTGCTGCTCAGCGACCTGATGCCGGAGCGCTACCAGGTGATGGCGTTCTCCATGATGCGGATCGCGCTGAACACCGGCGCCGCGCTCGCCCCGCTGATCGCGGCCGGGGTGATCCTGCTCGACTGGGACCTGCTGTTCTGGCTGGACGGCGCCACCGCGCTGGTCTACGCGCTGCTGGCGTTCCGGCTGCTGCCCCGGCACGCGGCGCCCGCGCCCGCCCCGACGACCGGGGCCGAGCGGCGCTCCACCGGCCGGGCGGCGTACGCGGCGATGCTGCGCGACCGGGCGTACCTGGCGTACCTGGCCGCGGTGATGCTGGGGACGGTCGCCTACGTGCAGTCCTCGATCTCGCTGCCGCTGGAGATCGTCCACGACCAGTACCCGACCTGGCTGTACAGCGCGGTGCTCACCGCCTCCTCGCTGGTGCTGATCACCTGCGAGCTGAAGATCACCGCGTACATCACCCGGATCCCCACCTACCTGGCGGTCGGCGTCGGTCACCTGGTCAACTCCGCCGGGCTCGCGCTGTACGGGCTGGCCGTGCACTCGGGGGCGTTCGTGCTGTTCGGTGCGGTGCTCGCGGTCAGCGGCCTGATGATCGCCGGGCCCAGCATGTTCGCCCACCCGGCGACCTTCCCCGGCGCGGTCAAGGCCCGCTACCTGGCCACCATGCAGGCCGCCGCCGGCCTGGCCTCGGCCGTCGGCCCGCTGTTCGGCGTGTGGGCCTGGACGCGGCTGCACGCCGGGTTCTGGGTGCTGATGGCCCTGCTCAACGGCCTGGCGGGAGTGCTCGCGGTGCTCGGCATCCGCCACCGCGCGCAGCACCCGGCGGCCACCACCGAGGAACTCGTGGAGGAGGCCGCATGAGCGCCGAACTGCCCGCCACACGACCGGTGTTGGTCGTCGGCTACGTGGCCTTCGCGGTGCCCGGCATCGCGGCCTTCCAGGGCGCCGACTCGGTGATCTACGTCGAGGAGCCGGACGTCGCCCGCAAGCGGCAGCTCGCCGAGGCGCTCCGACAGGTGCCGTTCGCCCGGGGGTTGATCGAGTGGGAGTACCACCTGCCGGGCCGCGCGGACGCCTTCCACGCCGCCCACCCCGACCTCGACCCGGTCGCGGTGATCCCCGCCGTCGAGTACGCGGTGCCGTTCGCCGCCCGGCTCGCGGAACGCTACGGGCTGCCCGGCGCCAGCCTGGGAGCCGCCCAACTGCTGCGCGACAAGCACCAGTTGCGCACCGTCGCGGCCGCCGCCGGGATCGCCAACCCGGCCAGCGAACCGGTCGGCAGCGCGGCGGAACTGGCCGACTTCCTGGCCCGGCACCCCGGCCCCGTGGTGCTCAAGCCCGCCAACCGGCAGGCCTCGGTCGGCACCCGGGTGCTGCACGGGCCCGAGGAGGTCGAGCAGGCCTGGGCGCAGTGCCTGGTGCAGGACGAGGGCCCGTTCGTCCCCGACCGGCCGATCGCACCCTCGATGCTGGCCGAACGGTACGTCGCCGGGCCGGAGTTCAGCGTGGAGATGCTGGTCGCCGACGGCCGCCCGGTGTTCGCCAACACCACCGGCAAGGTGCTCTACCCCGGCCCGTACCCGATCGAGGCCGGCCACACCGTCCCCGCCGAACTCCCCGACGAGCAGCAGAAGGTGCTGGTCGCGGAGACCGAACGGCTGGCCGCCGCCGTCGGGTTCGGCCACGGCGTGCTGCACTGCGAGTGGATCGTCGAGGACGGCCTCCCGGTGCTGGTGGAGTGCGCCGGCCGGCTGCCCGGCGACTCGATCCCGGACCTGATCGAGGCCGCCTACCCCGTCCGACTCCTGCGCGCCTACTTCGCGTTGATGCGCGGCGACGACCCCGGCCCGCTGCCCGTACGGGCCGAACGCGCCACCGCCGCCCGCTTCCTCGCGCCCGAGCGGCCCGGCACCGTCACCGCCGTGCACGGCCTGGAGGCGGCCGCCGCCGCCGAGGGCGTGCAGCTCGCCGCGGTCGGCATCGCCCCCGGCCACCGCAGCGCCGGACTGCGCAGCTCCTGGGACCGCGTCGGCATCGTCACCGCCCTCGCCGACACCCCCGCCGAGGCCCGCCGGCTCGCCGACGAGGCCGCCCGACTGGTCCGGTTCGACCTCGACAGCACCGGAGCCACCACATGACCCGCTCTCAGGAAGGGGACGCCGTGCACACCGCCGGCACGCTGCTGGTGATCGGCAGCGGACTGAAGGAGTACCGCGAGTACCTGGTCGGCCCGATGAGCCGCCGCGCCCGCGCCGCCGGGCTGGAACTCGTCCTGGTCAACAACCTGCGGCCGACCTGGCAGAACGAGTACTTCGACGAGATCGTGGTCGCCGACGTCTTCGACACCGCCACCATGAACGCCACCGTCCGGGAGATCGCCGCCCGCAAGCACATCGTCGGGCTGCTCTGTTGGGACGAGCCGCTGGTGCTCGACGCCGGCCTGCTGGCCGCCGAACTCGGCGTCCCCGGCCTGTCCGAGCGCGGCGTGCGCGGCGTGCGCGACAAGGAGCGCACCCGCAGCGTGCTCACCGAGGCGGGCCAGCGCCAGCCCGGCTTCGCGCTCACCACCGACCTGGCCGAGGCCCGCGCCGCTGCCGAACGGATCGGCTACCCCGTCGTCCTCAAGCCGCGCGCCATGGGCGCCAGCATCGGCGTGGTGTTCGCCGCCGACGCCGCCGAACTCGACACCGCCTTCGCCACCGCGCTCGCCGCCAGCCAGGTCGACCCCGGGCCGTACCGGGCGAGCGTGATCGTCGAGGAGTACGCGGGCGGACCGGAGATCAGCGTGGACGGCGCCGTCCACAAGGGCGAGTACCTGCCGCTGTTCCTGGCCCGCAAGTACAGCAGCGACGAGCCGTACTTCGAGGAGGTCGGCCACATCGTCGACGCCGCCGACCCGCTGCTCGCCGACCCGGCGCTGCTGGCCGTGCTCGCCGACGCCCACCGGGCGCTCGGCGTCGAGGACGGCATCACCCACACCGAACTGCGGCTCACCGAGCGGGGCCCGCTGATCGTCGAGGTCAACGGCCGGCTCGGCGGCGACCTGATCCCGCTGCTCGGCCGGATCGCCACCGGCCTGGAGCCCGGCGAGGTGCTGTTCGACGTCGCCGTCGGCCGCCGCCCCGAGCTCGCCCCGACCCGCGCGGCGGTCGCCGGCATCCGCTTCGGCTACCCCGAACAGGACTGCCGCCTGGAGGAGTTGACCCTCCCGCGGCCCGGTGACAGCCCCGGTCTGGTGCGCGCCGCCCCGATGGCCCCGCCCGGCACCGTGCTGCGGCTGCCGCCCGGTGGCTACCTGGCCCGGCACTCCTTCGTGATCTGCGAGGCCGACACCGTCGCCGCCTGCGAACAGCGCCTCGCCGACGCCGCCGCGCTGGTCGACCTCGCCGTGTCCTCGGTCGAACCGGCCGACCCCCGGGCCCCGTTCGCGATGCCCGCCGGACTGCTGGACGTGGACCGGTGAGCGGCCGGCGGTGGGCCGGCCCGCCCCAGGACGCCGCCGAGATCCTGCGCCGCGCCCGCGAGATCGCGCCGCTGCTGCGCGAGAAGGCCCCCGAGATCGAGGCCAACCGCACGCTGCCCGCCGACGTCGTCGAACTGCTGCGCGGCACCGGCGTGTTCCGGATGTGCTTCGCCCGCGAATGGGGCGGCCCCGAGCTCACCTCGCCCGAACAGCTCGCCGTGGTCGAGGCGCTGGCGTACGGCGACGCCTCCGCCGCCTGGTGCGGCGTCATCGGTGCCAACAGCGGACTGCTCGGCAACTTCCTGCACCGGTCCGTGGTCAAGGACGTCTACCCGAGCCTCGACCTGATCACCGCCGGCGTGCTCGCCCCCGCCGGCCGGGCCGAACGCGTCCCCGGCGGCTTCCGGCTCAGCGGGCGCTGGTCGTTCGGCTCCGGCATCAAGCACAGCGACTGGGTGACCTCCGGCGCGTTCCTCTACGACGGCGGCGAGCCCTGGGCCGAGCCCGGCAGCCCGCACGCGCACGACTCCCGGCAGTTCCTGGTGCCCCGCTCCGCCGTCGAGGTGGTGGAGAACTGGGACACCACCGGCCTGCGCGGGACGGGCAGTTGCGACTACACGATGACCGACGTGTTCGTCCCCGACGAGCACACCTTCACCTTCTGGGAGGTGCGCGGCACCCCGAGCCCGCTCGCCCAGCCCGACTCCTTCATGCGCGCGCTGTGCGGCGTCCCGCTCGGCGTGGCCCGCGCCGCGCTCGACCACGCCCGCGAGGTCGCCGCCGACCGCTACGACCGGATGGCGGGCCGCAGTTGGGCCGACAGCTGGCGGGTGCAGACCGAACTCGCCCGCTGCGAGGCGGAGTTCAACGCCGCCCGGGAGGGCGTGTACGGCGCGATGCGGCGCCAGTGGGAGGTGCTGGCGGCCGGCGGCACGTTGGACGACCTCACGCCCACCGAGCGCGCCGCCTCCCCGCTGTCCTGGCTGCACGCCTTCCGCGCCTGCCGGGCCGTGGTCAACCGGCTCTACGACCTGCTGCAGACCTGGTCGATCAACCGCGACTCCCCGATGGACCGCTGGCTGCGCGACACCGCCGTGATGTGCCAGAACCTCACCGCCCAGGACGCCGTGCTGGAGTCCGTCGGCGCCTACCTGCTCGGCCGGCCGCCGATGTTCCGGATCAGCCTCGGCCTGAACAGCTGAGCCCGACCTCAAGGAGAACAGGATGACATCCGAAATCCTGCGCCGCGCCCGCCAGTTGGCGCCGGTGCTGCGGGAGCGGGCGGCCGAGATCGAGGCCAACCGCACGCTGCCCGCCGACGTCGTCGAACTGCTGCGCGCCACCGGCGTGTTCGGCATGTGCTTCGGCCCCGAGTGGGGCGGCCCCGGCCTCACCTCGATGGAGCAGACCGAGGTGGTCGAGGCCCTCGCCCACGGCGACGCCTCCGCCGCCTGGTGCGCCGTGATCGGCGCCAACACCGGCATCTACGCCAACTTCCTCGACCAGCAGGTCGCCAAGGAGGTCTTCCCGCGCCTCGACCTGGTGGTGGCCGGCCTGCTCCAGCCCTCCGGCCGGGCCGAACGCGTCCCCGGCGGCTTCCGGCTCAGCGGCCGCTGGTCGTTCGGCTCCGGCATCAAGCACGCCGACTGGGTGACCTCCGGGGCGTTCCTCTACGACGGCGGCGAGCCCTGGGCCGCCCCCGGCAGCAAGCACGCGCACGACTCCCGGCAGTTCCTGGTGCCCCGCTCCGCCGTCGAGGTGATCGACAACTGGGACACCACCGGCCTGTGCGGCAGCGGCAGTTGCGACTACACCATGACCGACGTGTTCGTCCCCGAGGAGCACACCTACACCTTCGCCACCCCGCAGGGCCGCCCCGGCCCGCTCGCCCAGCCGGACTCCTTCACCCGCGCCATGTGCGGCGTCCCGCTCGGCGTGGCCCGCGCCGCGCTCGACCACGCCCGTTCGGTCGCCGTCGACCGCTACGACCGGATGGCGGGCCGCAGCTGGGCCGACAGCTGGCGGGTGCAGACCGAACTCGCCCGCCTGGAAGCCGAGTTGAACGCCACCCGGGAGGGCGTCTACGGCGCGATGCGGCGCCAGTGGGAGGTGCTGGCGGCCGGCGGCACGCTGGACGACCTCACCCCCGTCGAGCGCGCCGCCTCCCCGCTGTCCTGGCTGCACGCCTTCCGCAACTCCCGCACCATCGTGGCCCGCGCCTACGACCTGCTGCAGACCTGGTCGATCAACCGCAGCTCCCCGATGGACCGCTGGCTGCGCGACACCGCCGTGATGGCCCAGCACCTGGTCGCCCAGGACCGCATCCTGCAGTCCGCCGGCGCCTACCTGCTGGGCGGCACCCCCGAGTTCGGCATCAGCCTCGGCCTGGTCTGACCGGCCGCCACCAACTCCCCGGAGAGGGAACCCCGATGAGCAGACCCGTCCTCCTGGTCAACCCGAACAAGGTGCACCCACCGATCGCCCCGTACGCCCTCGACGTGCTCACCACCGCACTGGAGGACGCCGGCTTCGAGGTCGAGGTGCTCGACCTGACCTTCCGCCGCGACGACTGGAAGGCCTGCCTGCACGAGTACTTCACCGAGCGCACCCCGCTGCTGGTCGGCGTCACCGTCCGCAACACCGACACCGTGTACGCCTTCGAGCAGCGCCCGTTCGTCGGCGAGCACCGCGAGATCATCACCGAGATCCGCCGGCTCACCGACGCCCCGATCGTCGGCGGCGGCATCGGCTTCTCCACCATGCCGTTCGCGCTGGTCGAGTACTTCGGCATCGACTACGGCGTGAAGGGCCCCGGCGAGAAGATCCTCTGCGAGCTGGCCGCCGCCGTCGCCGAAGGCCGCTCCACCGCCGCCATCCCCGGCCTGATCCGCAACACCGGGAACGGCGCCGTCCGGGTCCCGCCCGCGGTGCTCACCGTCCGCCACGGCGAAGCCCGACCCGCCGATCCCACCGGCCGGTTCGAGCCCCGGGTGTGGCAGGTCGACCGGCTCTCGGTGTACCGCCGGCGCTCCGGGATGCCGCACCGCGTCGACAACCTGGCCTACTACCGGCGCGGCGGCCTCGGCTCCATCCTCACCAAGAACGGCTGCGCCTACCGCTGCTCGCACTGCGTCGAACCCGACGCCAAGGGCACCCGCTACGGGCAGCGCGAACTCGCCTCCGTGGTCGACGAGATGGAGTCGCTCGCCGCCCAGGGCATCCTCGACCAGCACACCACCGACAGCGAGTTCAACCTCTCGATCGCGCACGCCAAGAACCTGCTGCGGGAGATCGTCCGCCGCCGGCACGCCGACCCGGACAACCCGCTGAACCGGCTGAGGCTCTGGGTCTACTGCCAACCCAGCCCGTTCGACGAGGAGTTCGCCGACCTGCTGGCCGCCGCCGGCTGCCGCGGCGTCAACGTCGGCAGCGACCACATCCGCCCCGAGGTGCTCAGCGGCTGGAAGGTCACCGAGAAGGGCGGCACCTACTACACCTTCGCCGACACCGAGCGCCTGGTCCGGCTCTGCCACGAACGCGGCATCCTCACCATGGTCGAAGCGCTGTTCGGCATGCCGGGGGAGACCCCCGAGACCGTGCGCGCCTGCGTGGACGCCTTCATGGCCCTGGACGCCACCGTCACCGGCTTCTCGCTCGGCCTGCGGCTGTTCCCCTACACGCCGATGGGCACCGACCTCGCCGAACAGTGCGCGGGCGTGCGCACCGTCCCCGGCCTGCAGTCCAACACCGCCGACGGCCCGATCGTCCTCAAGCCGCTGCGGATGTGCGCCTCCCCGGCCGAGTACGAGCGCCAGTTCATGTTCGACGAGAACGGCAACTTCCGCCTGGTCTGCTACTTCTCGCCCGAGCTGCTGCCCGACCCGGCCCGCGCCACCGACCCCGCCGAACGCTGGCACGGCGCCGTCGCCGACCTGTGGGCGCTGATCGACCCGGCCGAGCACTACCGCGTCATGCTGCCCACCGTCGAAGGCATGAGCGAGCACGACAACAACTACGCCGACAACCCGTTCCTCACCAGCCTCGGCGGCCTCGGCTACACCGGCGCGTTCTGGTCGCACTGGCGCGGCCGCGAGGAGATCATGCGCGCGGCCCGGGAAGCGGCGGGCGGCCAAACCTCACATCTGCCAACTCCTGTATGACATCGGGCACTTGGCCCGGTGAATTGATCAGCTCATGATGAGATGACGGAATCGTCGCTGCCGTGACCTTCGTCGGCAGGCCGCACACCACACGCCGCGAGGGGACGATGAACCAGCACGGGAGCACCCCGCCGCCGACCGTCCTCCTCGCCGACGGGCAACCCGCCGTCCGGCAGGGCGTCCGCTCCATGGTCGAAGCCTCCGGCGGCGCGGCCGTCGTCGGCGAGGCCGGCACCACCGGCGAACTGCTCGCCGCCACCTCCCGGCACCGCCCCGACGTCCTCGTCCTCGACCCGCAGATGGACGACACCGCCGGCCCGCGAATGATCAGCCAGGTCCTGCGGCTCACCCCCGACACCCGCGTCCTCGTCTTCACCACCCTCGACGACGACAAGGCCGTCGCCGCCGCCTTCCACGCCGGCGCCCGCGGCTACCTCGTCAAACGCGCCACCGCCGACCAGATCGTCCGCGGCATCCTCGCCGTCGGCGCCGGCGAAGCCATCCTCGACCGCACCATCGCCGCCCGCCTCGGCACCCTCATCGGCACCGGCCCGCGCACCCGCAGCTACCCGTTCCCGCAACTCAGCGACCGCGAACGCGAGGTCCTCGAACACCTCGCCGCCGGACGCTCCAACACCGCCATCGCCCGCGAACTCGCCCTCGCCTCCAAGACCGTCAGCAACCGCGTCTCCGGCATCCTCGCCAAACTCGGCGTCGCCGACCGCGCCCAGGCACTCGTCCTCGCCCGCGACGCCGGACTCGGCCACGCCGCCGCCCGCTGACGCCCCTCTCTCCTTCCTACGGAGCCCCGCCATGCCCGAAACGCCCCTCCCGCCCGGCCTGGTCATCCGCCGCCAGGAACCCGACCGGCTCGAACGCGCCCACGGCCTCGACCTCGCCCTGCTGCACCCCTGGGGCGACCTCACCGCCCCCTTCCACGGCGCCTGGTGCGTGCTGCGCCCCGGCGACCTCACCGACACCCACCAGCACACCGAACGCGAACTCTTCATCTGCATCGGCGGCCGCGGCGAGATCCGCACCCCCGACGGCGCCCGCCACCCCGTCGCCGCCGGCGACCTCGTCCTGCTCCCCGCCGACACCGACCACGCCGTCGCCAACCCGCACAGCACCGACTTCGCCTACTACGCCATCTGGTGGCAGGCATGAACCCCCGCCACCTCGACTACGAAGGCCGCCGCTTCCACGCCCCCGACGGCGACCACCGCACCGTCGCCGTCTACCACCAACAGGGCGACCTCGTCTGGGGCGAGATCACCGGCGGCACGATCCGACGCGGCTGGACCGCCGGCACCCGCCAACCCGACGGCACCCTCACCATGGGCTACACCTTCGTCCTCACCGACGGCCAGATCATCTGCGGCCGCACCCACAACACCCCCACCCTCACCCCCGACGGCCGCATCCGCCTCCACGAATCCTGGCAACGCTACGCCCCCCACCCCACCACCGGCACCTCCACCATCGAAGAGGTCACCCCATGACCCCCGACTGGCCGTTGCTCGGCAAGCACACGGTCGGTGCGGTGCTGCGGCCCGGGGACGGGGGGTTCGGGGAGGCGTCGGTGGCGTTCAACGAGCGGTGGGCGCGGCGGAGGCCGGCCGGGGTGTTGCGGGCGGCGGAGGTCGGGGACGTGGTGCGGGCGATCGAGTGGGCGGGGGAGTGCGGGGTGCCGATCGTGCCCCGGAGCGGGGGGCACTCGTACGCCGGGCACAGCGTCAACTCCGGGCTGGTGGTGGACCTGCGGGCGCTGGACGCCATCGAGGTCGACGCCGGCAGCGGGCGGGTGACGGTCGGCGGGGGCGTCCTGACGGGCGCGCTGTACGCCGCGCTGCGCCCGCACGGGCTCGCCCTGCCGCTCGGCAACGGCGCGGGCGTCGGCATCGCGGGGCTGGCCCTCGGCGGCGGCTCGGCCGCCACCTCGCGCCGGCTCGGCCTGACGGCCGACACGCTGCGCGCCACCACCCTCGCCACCGCCACCGGCACCGTCCTGACCTGCGACGACACCAGCAATACGGACCTGTTCTGGGCGTGCCGGGGCGGCGGTGGCGGCAACTTCGGCATCAACCTCGACCTGACCTTCCAGGCCGTCGAGGCCCCGGCCGCGTCCACCTGCCTGCTGCTCTGGGAGGCCCCGCACGCGCCCGCCGTCTTCGAGGCCGTCCAGCAGCTGATGCGCACCGCCCCGGAGGAGACCTCGCTGCGCCTGGGCGTCGCCGCCTCCGGCGGCCGCACGATCGTCTCCGCCGTCGGCCTGCACCTCGGCCCGGCCACCGAGCTGCGCGAGCTGCTGGCCCCGGCGTTCGCCGCGGGGCGGCCGATGCGCGCCGAGATCGCCGACCGGGACTTCTGGGACGCCATGGAGTACCTGCAGCACGAGAGCGCCGGCGGCGCCTTCGCCGTCCGCACCCACTTCGCCACCGACCCGCTGCCGCCGCAGGCCGTCGCCGCGGCCCTGGACCGCCTCGCCGCCGCGCCCCCCAGCGGCAACCCGGACGGCTGCGGCCTGGCCCTGTTCGGCTGGGGCGGCGCGATCAACCGGGTCGACCCGGCGGCGACCGCGTTCGTGCACCGCGACGCCCAGTACCTGGTCAGCCTGGACACCTCCTGGCTGCCCGGCGAGGACCCGAGCGCCCAACTCGACTGGCTGGCGGGCCTCGACCACCTGATCGCCGCGTGCACGACCGACGGCGCGTACCTGAACTTCACCGACCCGGACCTGCGAGACTGGCGGGATGCCTACTACGGTGCGAACTACCCCAGGCTGGTCACTGTGAAGCACCGCCACGACCCGGCCGGACTGTTCACCTTCCCGCAGTCCATCGGCAGTTGAACACCCCTGTCCCCAGCGATACTTGACGGACCGTCAGATCTATCGCGCTCCGCCCGGAAGGAGACACCACCGTGTCGCCGCGTACCGCTCGCCCGCGCCACTACCTGATGTGCCGGCCCGCGCACTTCACCGTCGACTACTCCATCAACCCGTGGATGGACCCGGCCAAGCCCACCGACACCGACACCGCCCTCGCGCAGTGGGACGAGCTGTACGCGCTCTTCCAACGCCTGGGCCACACCGTGGAGTTGATCGACCCGCTGCCCGGCCTGCCGGACATGGTGTTCGCCGCCAACGGTGCCACCGCGGTCGACGGCCGGGTGCTGGGCGCCCGCTTCCGGTACCCGGAGCGCGCCGCCGAGGGCCCGGCCTACGCCGACTGGTTCCGCGACCGGGGCTGGCAGGTCCGCGACGCCGAGAACGTCAACGAGGGCGAGGGCGACCTGCTGGTGGCCGGCCGCCGGATCCTGGCCGGCACCGGCTTCCGCACCGAGACCGCCGCGCACGCCGAGGCCGCGACGTTCCTCGGCCGCGAGGTGGTCACCCTGCGGCTGGTCGACCCGCGCTACTACCACCTGGACACCGCGCTCGCCGTCCTCGACGACGAGGAGATCATGTACTACCCGCCGGCCTTCGACGCCGACTCCCGGGCCGTGCTGGAGCGCCTCTACCCGGACGCGATCCTGGCCGGCGACGAGGACGCCCGCGTCTTCGGCCTGAACGCCGTCTCCGACGGCGCGAACGTCGTCCTCCCGGAGGCCGCCACCGACCTCGCCGAGCGGCTGCGCGAGCGCGGCTTCCACCCGATCGGCGTCGACCTGACCGAGCTGCTCCGGGCCGGCGGCGCCGTCAAGTGCTGCACCCTGGAACTGCGCCGCTGACAGCCGGGAAACGGTGAGGGCCCGGCCCCGCGCGGAGCGGAGCCGGGCCCTCACCGGTGCGTCAGGCGCGCTTCAGGTCGAAGCGGTCCAGGTCCATCACCTTCGTCCACGCGGCGGCGAAGTCCTTGACGAACTTCTCCTTGGCGTCGTCCGAGGCGTACACCTCGGCCACCGCGCGCAGCTCCGAGTTGGAGCCGAACACCAGGTCGGCCCGGGTGCCGGTCCACTTGACCGCGCCGGAGGCGTCCCGGCCCTCGAACAGGGTGCTGTCGGAGGCGACGGGCGCCCACGCGGTGCCCATGTCGAGCAGGTTGACGAAGAAGTCGTTGCTCAGGGTGCCCGGACGGTCGGTGAACACGCCGTGCTGCGAGCCGCCGTGGTTGGCGCCCAGCACCCGCAGGCCGCCGACCAGCACGGTCAGCTCGGGGGCGGACAGGTTGAGCAGGTTCGCCCGGTCCACCAGCAGGTACTCGGCGGGCAGCCGGCTGCCCTTGCCCAGGTAGTTGCGGAAGCCGTCGGCCTTCGGCTCCAGCGCGGCGAACGACTCCACGTCGGTCTTCTCCTGGGTGGCGTCCACCCGGCCCGGGTGGAAGGCCACCTCGACGTCCACGCCGCCGGCCTGCGCGGCCCGCTCCACGGCGGCGCTGCCGGCCAGCACGATCAGGTCGGCCAGCGAGACCTGCTTGCCGCCCTCCGCGTTGAACGCCGACTGGATGCCCTCCAGCACCCGCAGCACCTGCGCCAGCTGCTCCGGGTCGTTGACCTCCCAGCCGCGCTGCGGCTCCAGGCGGATCCGGGCGCCGTTCGCGCCGCCGCGCTTGTCGCTGCCGCGGAACGAGGACGCCGCGGCCCAGGCGGTGGACACCAGCTCGGCGGTGGACAGGCCGGAGGCCAGCACCCGCTCCTTCAGCACGGCGATGTCCGCCGCGTCGATCGGCTCGCCCTGCGCCTGCGGCAGCGGGTCCTGCCAGAGCAGCTCCTCGCTGGGCACCTCGGGGCCGAGGTAGCGGGCGACCGGGCCCATGTCGCGGTGGGTGAGCTTGTACCAGGCGCGGGCGAAGGCGTCCGCGAACGCCGCCGGGTCGTTCAGGAAGCGGCGGGAGATCTGCTCGTACACCGGGTCGAAGCGCAGCGACAGGTCGGTGGTGAGCATCTGCGGGGCGTGCTTCTTCTGCGGGTCGAAGGCGTCCGGTACGGTGCCCGCGCCGGCGCCGTCCTTCGGCTTCCACTGGTGCGCGCCGGCCGGGGACTTGGTCAGCTCCCACTCGTAGCCGAACAGGATCTCGAAGAAGGAGTTGTCCCAGGTGGTCGGTGTGTTGGTCCAGGTGACCTCCAGGCCGGAGGTGATCGCGTCGCCGGCCTTGCCGGAGCCGTAGCTGCTCTTCCAGCCGAGGCCCATCTCCTCCAGGCCCGCGCCCTCGGGGGCCTCGCCGACGTTATCGGCCGGGCCGGCGCCGTGGGTCTTGCCGAAGGTGTGGCCGCCGGCGATCAGCGCGACGGTCTCCTCGTCGTTCATCGCCATCCGGCGGAAGGTCTCGCGGATGTCGCGGGCCGCCGCGATCGGGTCCGGGTTGCCGTTGGGGCCCTCCGGGTTGACGTAGATCAGGCCCATCTGGACGGCGCCCAGCGGGTCCTCCAGGTCGCGGTCGCCGGTGTAGCGCTCGTCGCCCAGCCAGGTGGTCTCGGGGCCCCAGTAGACGTCCTCGTCGGCCTCCCAGACGTCCGGCCGGCCGCCGGCGTAGCCGAAGGTCTGGAAGCCCATCGACTCCAGCGCCACGTTGCCGGCGAGGATCAGCAGGTCGGCCCAGGAAAGGTTCTGGCCGTACTTCTGCTTGACCGGCCACAGCACCCGGCGGGCCTTGTCCAGGTTGGCGTTGTCCGGCCAGGAGTTCAGCGGGGCGAAGCGCTGCTGGCCGGCGCCCGCGCCGCCGCGGCCGTCGGAGATCCGGTAGGTGCCGGCGCTGTGCCAGGCCATCCGGATGATCAGCGGACCGTAGTGGCCGAAGTCGGCCGGCCACCAGTCCTGCGAGGTGGTGAGGGCCTGCTCGATGTCGCGCTTCACGGCGGGCAGGTCGAGGCTGTTGAACGCCTCGGCGTAGTCGAAGTCCGCGCCCAGCGGGTTCGCCACCGCCGGGTTCTTGGCCAGGATCTTCAGGTTCAACCGGTTCGGCCACCACTGCTGGTTGCCGCCGCCCTGCGTCGGATGGGGTGCGCGGCCGTGCGCGACCGGGCAGCCGCCCGCACCCTCGGACTTGGGGTCGGTGACGATGGCGTCGTCGTTCTCGGGCATGGGGAGTCCCTCCGGGTCGGGCGGATCGCACTCTTCACGGGCACTCGGCTCACGGCGGGTGGCCCTGACGAGCACCTTGGCCGTTTGCCGGAGTCGATCCTAAGATAGACACAGTCTAAGTCAAGAACTCGGTCAATCGGGTGGTGGTTCCGCTCGAATCGGGCGCGTCGCCGCGCCCCCTGTACAGTTCGGGCGTCTGTTGAGCTGAATGGATGAACACATGAGTGACCTGCTGGAACGGCTGCGTGACCGGGGCTGGCGGCTGACCTCCCAGCGCCGGGTGGTGGCCGAAGTCCTCGACGGCGACCACGTTCACCTCACCGCGGACGAGGTCCACGCGCGCGCCGCCGAACGCCTCCCGGAGATCTCCCGGGCCACCGTGTACAACACCCTCGGCGAACTCGTCACCCTCGGCGAGATCCTCGAAGTCGCCACCGACGGCCGCGCCAAGCGCTACGACCCCAACGCCCACCAGCCGCACCAGCACCTGGTCTGCTTCGCCTGCGGCACCATCCGCGACGTCCACCCCACCGGCGACCCGCTGGCCTCGCTGCCCGCCGCCGAACGCTTCGGCTTCACCATCACCACCGCCGAGGTCACCTACCGCGGCCTGTGCGCCGACTGCGCCCGCCGCTCCGCCTGACGCCACGCCCCGAAACGATCCCCACGCCCGCCGCTCCGCCTGACGCCGCCCCCGAAACGATCCCCCCACGCACGCCGAAGCCGGCGCCCGCCGTCGGCGAACAGCCCCCCACGCACGCCGAAGCCGGCGCCCGCCCGAAGGCGCACGCCGGCTCCGTTGCCCCGCTGCGGCGGCCGCTCAGCCCGCCGCCTTCGCGGTGATGAACTCCGAGGCCGCCCGGGCCTCGGCCCGCACCGCCGCCAGGTCGTGGTGCAGCAGCCGGCCGTGCTGCTTGACGATCCGGCCCGCCACCAGCACCGTGTCGACGTTGCCCGGGTGCGCCGAGGAGACCACCGCGCCGATCGGGTCGTGCGCGCCCGCCAGGTTCACGTCGTCGGCGCGCAGCAGCACCAGGTCGGCCTGCTTGCCGACCTTCAGCGACCCCACCCGGTCGTCCAGGCCCAGCGTGCGGGCGCCGTCCAGGGTGGCCATCCGCAGCAGGTCGCCCGGCGTCAGGTGCGGGCCGGGGGCCAGGTAGGAGGTCAGCAGGCCGGCCCGGACGACCGAGAAGAAGTCGCCGCCGACGGTGGTCACCACGTCCACGCCCAGACCGGTGGTCACCCCGGCCTCGCGCAGCCGGCCGATCAGCGGGCCGCCGTGGCCCAGGCGCGCCTCGACCGCCGGGGTGATGGCGAACGCGCCGCCCGAGTCCGCGACCATCGACAGCTCGTCGTCGGCCAGCGAATTGCCGTGCACGTACACGGTATTGGGCCGCAGCAGGCCGTGGTCGCGGAGCAGCTCGATGGGCCGCTCGTTGACCGGCCCGGCCGCCACGTGGGTGACGATCGGCAGGCCCAGCTCGTCCGCCAGCCGCCAGTCCGCGATCACCGCGTCCGGCTTCTGGTTGGACGGGCCGAGCGAGGCGGCGGCCATGCTCAGCAGGTCCTCGCCCGGGCGGAACAGCTTGTGCGCCTGCCGCACCTCGCCCTGGTGCTGCGGGGTCAGCAGGTACGCGAAGACCGCGCGGATGCCGACGGCGCGCAGGCCGTCCAGCGCCGCCTCCGCGTACTCCAGGTCGAAGCCCGGCACGAAGCCGTCGGCGCGGACCCGGTCGGCCCGGGCGTAGGCGAAGTCCTGCACGGTGGTGACGCCGGAGTCCAGGCACTCCAGGGCGCCCAGCAGGTTGGCGATCCGCACGTCCTGCGGGCGGAACCGCGGGCCGAGCTCCTGGCGCACCAGCTGGAAGTACTCGGGCAGGTCCACGTCCACCGCGATGGAGCGCAGCACGGCCTGCCAGACGTGGCGGTGGGTGTCCACGAAGCCGGGCAGCACGATCCGGTCGGTGGCGTCGATCACGGTCGCCCCGGCCGGCGCGGACAGCTGCGGGCCGACCGCGGCGATCCGCCCGTCCTCCACCAGCACGTCCCACCCGGGGTGGGCGACCGGCTCCGGCTCGGTGTCGATGACCAGCCCGTTGCGCAGCAGCAAGGATGTCACGGTGACGCCTCCGAGTAATCGTCGAAAACTTGCCCCGATCAAACACCGGAATTCCCCCGGAAAGCAAGAGCGGGAAGGCGGTTAGCGAGGCTCTAGCGGGGCTCCAGCGCGGTGCAGCATTCTTTGATGCGCAGTGCGACGGCCGTCCACCGGAGGGAATGAGATGAGCATTGTCCGGAGTGTATTCTCCAATCCTGATGCGGACCGCGGAATTTCGCCGGTGACGAACCTGCGGGAGCTGGCGCTGGCCGCCGCCGCGCCGGCCTCGCTGCGCGCCGCGATCCGGATCGGCCTGGCCGACGCGCTCGGCGAGCAGCCCGTCCCGGTGGCCGACCTGGCCGCCCGGCTCGGGGTGAACGCCGAGGTGCTGGGCCGTCTGCTGGGCAACCTGCGGTGCTACGGGGTGTTCGACGAGGTGGCCGGCGGCGTGGTGCACACCGACACCTCCCGGCTGCTGCGCGAGGACCACCCGCAGCGCCTGAAGAACTGGGTGCTGTGGGTCACCGAGCCGTGGACCTGGCAGCTCTGGCCCGACCTGGAGGAAGCCGTCCGGGACGGCCGCGGCCATTTCGAGGAGCGTTTCGGCGAAGAGTTCTTCGCGCACCTGCACCGCAATTGGAAAGAATCCACCGAGGTTTTCAACCGGTCCCAGACCGAACTCAGCCGAATCACCTCCGCGGCCATTGCCGAGGCATTCGACCTGAGCGGCGTGAAGACGATCGCGGACATCGGCGGCGGCCGCGGACACACCCTGGCGACGCTGCTGGAGGCCAACCCGCACCTGCACGGCACCCTGGTCGACCTGCCCGCCGCCGTCGCCGAGGTGGACCCGCGGCTGCGCCCCGGCGGCGCGCTCGCCGACCGCTCCCAGGTGCTGGCCGGCAGCTGCCTGGAGGAGATCCAGGTCGACGCCGACGTCTACCAGTTCAAGAGCATCCTCGAATGGGACGACGAGAAGACCGTGCTCGCCCTGGAGAACGCCCGCCGCGCGGGCCGCCCCGGCGCGAAGGTGCTGGTGATCACCAACATCGTCGACGACAGCCCCGAGATCCGCTACGCCACCGGCATCGACCTGCTGTTCCTGCTCAACACCAACGGCCGGCGGCACACCCTGGCCGGCGTCACCGGGCTGGTCGAACGCGCCGGCCTGCGGCTGGACGCCGTCACCGCCGTCAAGCCGCTGCTGCACGTGGTCGAGGCGACCGTCCCCGCATAGCGGCTCCCCAGCCGGACCGCCCCGACCCACGACCACCGAGGACGCCACGATGACCACCCCCCGCACCCGGCCGGACGCCGCCGCCGAGCACGCCGCCAACGAGGCATTCGCGGAACTGCTGTTCTCGCCGGAGGGCCTCGCCGACCCCTACTCCCGCTACCGCCGGCTGCGCGAGGCCGCGCCGGTGCACCGCTCCACGCTGGGCACCTGGGTGCTCACCGGCTACGACGACGTCGACGAGTTCCTGCGCAGCAAGCAGGTCGAGAAGGACATCCACATCTGGATGGCCAACCGGTTCAGCGGCGAGTGGGAGCACCACCAGGCGCTGCGCAAGCTCGCCGCCAACCTGCTGTGGACCAACCCGCCCGAGCACACTCGCATGCGGCGGATCGTCAACCGGGCCTTCACGGAGAAGCGGGTGCTGGAGCACCGCGCCTTCATCGAGCGCCGCTTCGACGAGCTGATCGCCCCGATCGCCGAGGCCGGCGAGGGCGACATCTGCAACCAGGTGTTCTTCCCGCTGGCGCTGAGCGTGGTCGCCAACCTGATCGGCGTGCCGCAGGACGAGGCCCCGCTGCTGCGCGACAAGATCCGCGAGTTCCAGCGCACCTTCGAGCCCGGCATGACCGCCTCCGAACTGCTCAAGGCCGACCAGGCCGCGAAGTTCCTCGACGACTACTTCGCCGACCTGGTGCGCTCCAAGCAGCGCCGGCGCGGCGACGACCTGGTGTCCGCGCTGCTGGACATCGAGGACGACGGCGAGAAGCTGGAGTTCGACGACCTGGTGCAGATGTGCCACATGGTGATCGCGGCGGGCAGCGAGACCACCACGTTCTTCCTCACCAACGGCGTGCGGCTGTTCGCCGAACACCCCGAGCAGGCCCGCCTGGTGCGCGAGGACCGGTCGCTGCTGCGCGGCGCCACCGAGGAGATCCTGCGCTACATGCCGTCCGCGCACATGATCCCGCGCACCACGGCCGCGCCGGTCACCGTCGGCGGGGTGGAGATCCCGGCCGGCGCCCGGGTGATGGTGTGGATCGCCGCCGCCAACCGCGACCCGGCGCGCTTCACCGACCCGGAGCGCTTCGACGTCACCCGCAAGGACGCCGCGCCGATGTCCTACGGCCTGGGCACCCACTACTGCCTGGGCTGGCGGCTGGCCAACCTGCAGGCCGAGGTGGTGTTCTCGGCACTGCTCGACCGGTTCACCGACATCGAGCTGACCGCGCCGCTGCGGCACCGCGCCCGGGTGGCGTTCCCGCAGATCGAGGCGCTGCCGATCCGCTTCCGGCGGCGCGCCGAGCAGCGCCCGGCCGCCGCCGGCACGGTCCGCTTCCTGTCCGCCGAGTACCTGGCGGCGATGGAGGCGCTGGCCCCGTCCGCCCGGCGCGGCATCCCGCACGTCAACGTGAAGGTGCAGTTCCGCGCCACCGAGGCGCCCGAGGGGCTGGTGGACTACCACCTGCTGATCGAACAGGGCGCGATCGTCGGGGCCGGACGCGGCCGGCTGCCCGACGCCGACCTGGAGATCACCGCCCGCTACCGCGACCTGCTGGACTTCCAGTCGACCCGGCTGGACGCCACCGAGGCCTTCGTCTCCGGCCGGTTCGCGGTCTCCGGCGACCGCGCCAAGCTGCTGGAGCTGATGATGGTGCTGCAGTCCGGCACCTACCACCAGTACGTCGCCGAGCTGTGGGAGCGGACCACATGGTGACCCACACGCTGGTGTTCGCCTTCCCGGCGGAGATGACCGAGCGGGACCGGGCCGAGTTCTTCCGCGAGGGCGCCGCGCTGGTGCTCTCCACCGGCCTCGCCGACGCCTACCGGCACTGGCCGCACGTGCCGCTGGTGGACGCCGCCGGGCAGGTGCTCGCGCCGGTGTTCACCCCGTCCGCGATGGCGCAGATCGAGTGCCGCGACTTCGCCGCCATGCGGCAGCTGTTCGCCCACCCGTCGCTGGCCGCGTTCGTCGGCCGGTGGCAGGCCAAGTTCCCCTACCAGGCGGTCTCGGTGAACACCGGGCCCTCGCAACCGGAGTGACGGACCATGCCGGTCAACCCGCACGCCCTCGGCCGCCGCGACCCGCGCTTCGCCGACCAGCGCTGGCTGCTGGACCTGATGATCGAGCAGTTCGGCCCCGAATGGGACCAGGACCGACTGCACTACCTGTCCGCCCCGGTCAGCGCCGACCACAAGGGCGCCATCCTGGGCCTCGCCCGCAGCATCCGCAAGCTCGACGACTTCACCCGCGAAATGGCCAACCTGGCCCGCCACTTCGAGCTGCGCGGCCGCGCCCAGGAACAGGCCGGACACCCCGTCTCGGCCGGTGACGACTACTTCGCCGCCGCCATCCTGTACGGCGGCGCGCAGTGGCCGATCTTCGCCACCACCGAGCTCAACACCGTCCTGGAGCAGAAGAAGACCGACTGCTTCACCGCGTACACCCGCAGCGCCGACCACCACGTGGAGGCCGTCGAAGTCCCGTACGAGGACGGCAGCCTGGCCGCCTGGTACCACCTGCCGCCCGGCCACCGGCCGCAGGACGGCCCGCTGCCGTGCGTGGTGGTGCTGTCCGGCATGGACGGCTTCAAGGAGATCAACGTCTTCGCCGGCGCCGACCGCTACCTGCGCCGCGGCATGGCCGTGCTCACCCTGGACGGCCCCGGCCAGGGCACCTCGCTGGTGCGGGGCATCCCGTACCGGCCCGAGCGGTACGGCCAGGTCGGCGCCGCCGCCTACGAGGCGGTGGCCGGCCGCCCGGAGATCGACCCGGCGCGGGTGATGCTGTGCGGGATCAGCCAGGGCTCGCTGTGGGTCACCCAGATGGCCGCCGCCGAACCCCGGTACGCCGCCTGCGCGGTGATGTTCACCTGCTTCGACCCGGGCAACACGGCGATGTTCACCAGCCACTCGCCGACCTTCCGCCAGCGATTCATGTACATGACCGGCACCACGACGGTCGAGGAACTCGAAGCCGCCACCGCCGGCATGACCGCCCACGGCCTCGGCAAGCAGATCCGGATGCCCTACCTCGCCGCGATGGGCGAGGACGACCCGCTGTGCGACCCCGCCGACACCTACGACCACCTCAACTCCCTCGCCGGGCCCAAGGAGTTGATGTTCTACGTCGGCGAGCACCACGCCCCGGTCACCCGCACCGCCGGCCGGCTCGGACCGCAGGTCTTCCTCGCCGTCGCCGACTGGCTCGCCGACCGCGCCGCCGGCCGCCCGCTCGAATCCCGGCACACCGTGGTCGACTCCCGCGGCCGCAGCCACACCGAACCCTGGGGCGAGGACGACCGCCGCTACACCTACGGCGCGCCGCTCGACCCGCGCACCCTGCTCGGCGACGGGCCGGGCACCGGCCTGTCCTGACCCTGGAGCGCCCCGTGTACCTCGCCGCCGCGGTCGTCTCGATCGCCCTCGCCGCCGTGCTCGCCCGCACCGCCCACGCCACCTTCACCGGCAAGGAGGTGGTCCGGCGCGGCGTGGTCGAGGTCGGCTTCCCGCCCTCGCTGCTGTGGCTGCTCGGCCTCGCCCAGGCCGCCGGAGCGGCCGGCCTGCTCGCCGGCCTGCTCTGGGCCCCGCTCGCCGTCGCCGCCGCCGGCTGCCTGGTGCTGTACTTCCTCGGCGCGGTCGGCGCCCACCTGCGGGTCGGCCACCCCGAACGGGCCGGCCTGTCCGCCGCCATCCTGCTCGGCTCCGTGCTGACCTTCGTGCTGGCCGTGCTCCGACCCTGAACCCGCCTGCCGGCCACGGGAGTTCCGTACCGCCGGCCCCGGTGCCGCGTCACCGCCCCCGCAAATCCGTCCGTGCCGTTGAAGGGAACACCGCAATGACCGTGGAAGCCACTTTCGAGCGCCTCCGTGACTACCTGGTGGGGCCCACGCGGTTCATGAACCTGCTGAGCTGCTTCGAACTCGGCCTGATCGACGCGATCCGGGACAACCCCGGCGCGAGCGCCGAACGCCTCGGCGCCACCGCGGGAGTCGCCCCCGACGCCGTCGAGCAACTGCTGCTGCTCCCCGTCAAGGAGGGCTTCGTCGCCCACGACGAGGCCACCGGCGGCTACACCCTCGCCGCCCTCGGCGACGCCGCCCCCGCCGACCTGGCCCGGATCACCACCCTGATGCACTTCGTCAAGGTCATCGTGCTGCGCCAGGTCTTCCACCTCACCGAGAGCGCCCGCACCGGCAAGGTGGTCGCCCTCCAGCAGATCTACGGCCACGACGGCAACCTGTACAGCGCCGTCGCCGAGCACAAGGACCTGCGCGAGGCGTTCTCCACCCTGATGGACAACGTCACCGCGCACATCGACCCGTGGTTCTTCGACAGCATCGACATCCCGGCCGGCTCCCGGGTGCTCGACCTGGCCGGCAACACCGGCCTCGGCGCCGTCCTCGCCTACCGCTCCAAGGAAGAACTCGGCCTGCACGTCACCAACTTCGACCTCCCCGAGAAGGAGGCCGCCACCCTGGAGAACTTCCGCGCCCACGGCGTCGCCGAGCACTGCTCCTTCATCGGCGGCGACGTCTTCCGCGCCGTCCCCACCGGCTACGGCACCGTGCTGATCAAGCACTTCCTGGACATGTTCGACAAGGACGAGGTGTTCAAGATCCTCACCGGCGTGCACGGCGCGCTCGAACCCGGCGGCCAGGTCGCCATCCTGGTCCCGGTCTACCCCGAGGACACCACCGACCCCGGCAACGTCGACATCGACTTCTTCCCGGCCTTCTTCCTCGGCTGCACCATGGGCCAGGGCGGCCCGCAGAAGATCTCCACCTACCGCCGCTGGCTGGAGGAGTGCGGCTTCGAAGTCACCATGACCCGCACCCAGGACCGCGCCGCCATGCCCCCCGGCACCTTCGTCGTCCACGGCATCCTGAGCGCCCGCAAGCCCGCATGACCCACCGGCCGCTGCGCGCCGCCGCCCACATCTGGCCCGGCGGCGCGCCCGACTACCGCAGCTGGCGGGCCGCCGTGCTGCACGCCGAGGAACTCGGCGCGGACGCGGTCTTCGGCTACGACCACTTCCACGCCCCCGCCGTCCGCCGCACCGACACCGGCATCGAACTCGCCCCCGAACAGCCCGACGTCAACCACTTCGAAGGCTGGACGGCACTCGCCTCCTGGGCCGAGATCACCACCCGGGCCGAGATCGGCCTGCTGGTCACCGGCATCGCCTACCGCAACCCCGACCTGCTCGCCGACATGGCCCGCACCGTCGACCACATCAGCGGCGGCCGGCTCGTCCTCGGCGTCGGGGCCGGCTGGTACCGCAAGGACTACGACAGCTACGGCTACCCGTTCGGCCCGCTGCGCGAGCGGATGGACCTGTTCGCCGACGGCCTCCGCCGCATCGAGCACCGCCTCGACCGGCTCCGCCCGCCGCCGCTGCGCCGCATCCCGCTGCTGATCGGCGGCCAGGGCGAACGCCGCACCCTGCCGCTGGTCGCCCGGCACGCCGACATCTGGCACTGCGGCCTGGAGCCCGCCGTCCGGCGCCGCAAGGACGACCTGCTGCGCAAGTACGCCGACGAAGCGGGCCGGGACGAGGCGCTGATCGAACGGGCCGTCAACTGGGCCGGCCCCGCCCAGGCCGACGAACTGCGCGCCGACGGCGCCACGCTGTTCGTCACCGAGCTCAGGCCCACCGCCGCCGGCTACGACTTCACCGGCCTGCGGGAGCTGCTCGCCTGGCGCGACGCCGCGCGCTGAACGCACACCGACCGGCGGTGCCCCACCCACCCGGGGCGGGGCACCGCCGGTCCGCGCGTTCAGGGCCGGGCGATCCGCGGGCCCAGCAGCGCCAGGTCGGCCGCCCCCAGCCGGTCCCGGGCGATCTTCGCCTGGTGCCAGTACGGGTACAGCAGCGGCGGCGCGCTCACCTGCTCCAGCCGCTCCCGCTCACCGCCGGACAGCGTCAGCTCCGCCGCCGCCAGGTTGTCCGCCAGCTGCTCCCCGGTGCGGGCGCCCACCACCAGCGAGGCCACCGCCGGGCGGCCCAGCAGCCAGGCCAGCGCCACCTGGGCGGGCGTGGCCGCGCGCTCCTCGGCGATCTGCACCAGGGTCTCCACGATGTCGTAGAGCTGCTCCTGGTCGCGCACCGGCGGCTCGTTCCAGTCGTTCAGGTGCCGTGACCCGGCGGGCGCCCGGACGCCGCGCCGGTACTTGCCGGTGAGCAGCCCGCCGGCCAGCGGGCTCCAGGCCAGCACCCCGACGCCCTGGTCGACGGCGATCGGCAGCAGCTCGTTCTCGGCGTCCCGGGCCTGCAGCGAGTAGTGGACCTGCTGGGAGACGAAGCGGGCGACGCCGAGCCGGTCGGCGGTGGCGAGGGCCTTCATCAGGTGCCAGCCCGAGTAGTTGGAGCAGCCGACGTAGCGGACCTTGCCGGCCCGGGTCAGGTGGTCCAGCGCGGCGAGGGTCTCCTCCAGCGGGGTGCGGCCGTCCCAGGCGTGCAGCTGGTAGAGGTCGATGTGGTCGGTGCCGAGGCGGCGCAGCGATCCCTCGCAGGCCTCGATCAGGTGGTGCCGGGACAGGCCGGCGTCGTTCGGGCCCGGGCCGGTGGGCATGCGGGCCTTGGTGGCCAGCAGGGCGCGGTGCCGGCGGCCCTTCATGGCGCGGCCGACGATCTCCTCGGACAACCCGCCCGAGTAGGAGTCCGCGGTGTCGATCAGGTTGACCCCGGCGTCCAGCGCCCGGTCGATCAGCCGGGTGGCGTCGAGGACGTCGCTGTTGCCCACCTTGGCGAATACTCCGCGTCCGCCGAAGGTCATCGTGCCGAGCGACAACACCGAGACGCGCAGGCCGGAATTGCCCAGCCAGCGGTATTCCATGGGATTCTCCGTACGGTCTGTTGGCTGCTTCGTGGCATGGGAACGCGCGGCCACTCCGGTGTTCCGGGCGGTCGCGCCGTGGGGTCGTTCGGGAATTCGGTGGGGGTTTCTGCCCGCATTCGGCGAAGGCTGCCGAGTAGGCCTTCGCTGATGCGATGCGATGGGAGTGCCTTTGCTCCGGCCGGATTGATTTTTGACCGGTCCTTTACTGGCTCACCAGTATTTCGTGCTGCAGCCTGCGGGCCTCCCGGGAGGGTTTGAGTCCGAGTTCCCGGTCGAGGACGAGCCGGAGTTCGCCGAACACCGTGAGCGCCTCGCCGCGGCGGCCGGAGCGGTGCAGCGCCTCCATCAGCTTGAGGTAGAAGGACTCGTGCAGCCGGTGGGTCTCGATCAGCGAGCGCAGCTCCGCCACGATCTCGCGGTGGCGGTTGTTGGTGAGGTCCGCCTCGATGCGGAGCTGGACGGCCTCCAGTCGGGCCTCCTCCAGGTACACCGCGAGTCCGCGCAGGGCCGGCCCGGAGGTCAGGTCGGCGGGGATCGGCCCACGCCACAGGGCCAGCGACTCGCGCAGCAGGTCGGCGGCGCCGACCGGGTTGCGGCAGCGCAGCTCGGTGCGGGCGCGGTCGACCAGGTGCTGGAAGCGGAAGGCGTCGATGTTGCCGCGGGGCACCGTCAGGACGTATCCGTCCGGGCGGGTGGCGAGCAGCTCGGACGGGTACGGGCAGTTGAAGATGATGGCGAACATCTTGCGGAGCTGGTGCACGTAGGTCTGCACGATGGTCTTCACGGTGTTGGGCGGGCCGTCCGGCCAGAGCTCGTCGATGATGCGGTCGACGCTGACGGTCGATCCGGCGTTCATCGCGAGCAGGGCGAGCACCTGGCGGGGCTTGGTGGCGGTGACCCGACCGGTGTGGCGGAGTTCCGTGGATCTTGTCGCGTGGCCTATTTCGAGGGGCCCGAGCAGATCGATTCGTACCAGCTCTCCGGACATGACTACGCTCCCTGTGGATTATTCGTGAATTGCGTCGACCGATCGACCGCGGGAAGCCTGTCGAAATCTTCGATATCGAGTGCTTGTGGGGGTGGGCGGATCGGGGAATTTGTCCACGACCGGTGAGTCTAGGTTGACGTTGTGAGCATGTCAACGACGCATCTCAATTCCGCATCGATGTGCCCGGGGCGTGTGGGAATAGCTGTCAAGAGCGATCCCTCGGCCAATTTTCCACCACTATTCCCAGGCGGCCCGACAGGCCCGTCGGCCCCGTTCGTCACACCCGCCCCAGCGGCCGCCGGCGCCCCAACCGGACACGGCGCACCCGGACCCGCCGGCCGGGAAGGCCGAAGGCCCGGGTGCGCCGCGGAAGGCGAAGGCGCCGGGGTCAGGCCGCGGCGGCGTCGTGCACCAGCCGGAGCAGGTCGCCCAGCGTGGAGACGTCCAGGATCTGCTCCTCCGGGATCACCACGCCGTACTGCAGCTTGAGCCGGGCGACGGTCTCGATCAGCGCCAGCGAGTCGTAGCCAAGCTCGTCCAGGGTGAGGTCGGCGAGCTCGCCGTCCAGGCCCTCCGGCCGGTCGCCGCCGGCGCAGGCGATCAGGATCTCGTGCAGGTCGTGGATGGTCATGGTGGCGGACATCGGTCAACTCCCGTTCTGGGCGGCACGGACGACGACAGCGGAATTGAAGCCCCAGCGGCCCCGGGCGAGCACCAGCGCGGTGTCCACCCGGGCCCGGCGGGGCTCGCCGAGGACCAGGTCGAGCCCGTACTCCTCGGGCACCCGCGAGGTGCCGAAGGTCGGCGGGACGACGTCCTCCTGCATGCTCATCAGCGCGGCGACCACGTCCAGCGGGCCGCCGCCCGACAGCAGCCGCCCGGTGAGCGTCTTGGGTGCGGTCACCGGCACCCCGCGCTCCCCGAACACCTCGCGCAGCGCCCGCGCCTCGGCCCGGTCGGCCTCCGGCACGCCGAGCGCGTCGGCGAACACCACGTCCACCTGCGCGGGCTCCAACCCGGCGTCGGCGAGGGCGAGTTCGACGGTGCGGCGCAGCGCGGGCGGCCGGCCGCTGCCCGGCGCGGGGTCGAACCCGCAGGCGTACCCGGCGATCTCGCCGTACACCCGGGTGCCGCGCGCGGCGGCCGAGGCCGCGTCCTCCTGGACCAGGATCGCGCCGCCCTCGCCCGGCAGGCAGCCGCAGGCCCGGGCGTCGAACGGCCGGTAGGCCGTGGCCGGGTCGGGGTCGAGGCTGATCCGGCCGCCGGACAGGTGGGAGGCCCACCCCCACGGGTCGAAGGCGGAGTCCACCCCGCCGCACACCACCAGCGGCACCCCGGTGCGGATGGTGCGGCGGGCCTGCCCGAGCGAGTCGAGGCCGCCGGCCTGCTCGGCGACCAGCGCCAGCGAGGGGCCGCGCATGCCGTGCCGGATGGAGAGCTGACCGGTGTTCACCGCGTAGAACCAGGCGAACGACTCGTACACGCTGACGTGTTCGGGGCCCTGGCTCCACAGCTTCTTGAACTCGCGGTGGGTGAAGTCGAACCCGCCGGAGGCGTTGGCGGTGACCACGCCCATGTCGTAGTCGGCGAACTCGGCGGGGTCCACCCGCGCGTCCTCCAGGGCGCGTTCGCCGGCGATCAGCGCCAGCCGGGTGGACAGGTCGGTCTGGGCGAGCAGCCGGCCGGGCAGCATCCGCTCGGTGTCCAGCCGCACCAGGCCCGCCAGCCGGGCCGGCGACCCCGAGGCGTCGAACCGGTCCAGCACGCCGATGCCGCTGCGGCCGGCCAGCGTGGCGGCCCAGAACTCCTTGACGCCGAGGCCGTTCGGGGCGACCACGCCCAGCCCGGTGATCACGCTCATGCCGTCCTCCGTCCGGGCCGGACCAGCACCATCGCGCTCTGGAAGCCGCCGAAGCCGCTGCCGACCGTCAGCACGGTGTCGGTGCGGTGCTCGCGCGCGGTGTTCGGCACGTAGTCCAGGTCGCAGTTGGGGTCCTCGACATGCAGGTTCGCGGTCGGCGGGACGACGTGGTGGGCCATCGCCAGCAGCGAGGCGGCGATCTCCACCGAGCCGACCGCGCCCAGCGAGTGACCCACCATCGACTTGATCGAGCTGACCGGCGCCCGGTACGCGTGCTCGCCCAGGCTGACCTTGAACGCCGCGGTCTCGTGCCGGTCGTTCTGCTTCGTCCCGGAGCCGTGCGCGTTGATGTAGTCCACCTGCGAGGCGTCCACCCGGGCCTCGCCGAGCGCGGCGCGGATCGCCTCCGCCATCTCCCGCCCGTCGCTCTTCAGACCGGTCATGTGGTACGCGTTGCAGCGGGTGGCGAACCCGCCGACCTCGGCGTAGATCCGCGCCCCGCGCCGGCGGGCCGACTCCAGCTCCTCCAGCACGAACACCGCGGCGCCCTCCGCCAGCACGAAGCCGTTGCGGGTGCCGTCGAACGGCCGGGAGGCGTGCGCCGGGTCGTCGTTGTACGTGGTGGTGGCCTTGATGGCGTCGAAGCACGCCACCACGATCGGGGTGATCGGGGTGTCGGTGGCGCCCGCCACCATGACGTCCGCGCTGCCCTCGCGGATCAGCGCGACGGCGTGCCCGACCGAGTCCAGGCCCGAGGTGCAGCCGTCCGAGACCATGGCGACCGGGCCCTCCGCGCCGACCGTCCAGGCCACCTCGGCGGGCATGATGCTCGGCACCATGTGGTCGTACATGTGCGGGGAGAGGTGGTCCGGCCCCATCAGCCAGTTCCGCCCGGAGTCGGACAGCACCAGGTACTCCTGCTCCAGGCTGGTGGCCGCCGCGACCGCGCTGCCCAGGCTCACCCCGATCCGGTGCGGCGCGTGCGCCGACAGGTCGAGGCCGCTGTCGGCCACCGCCTCCCGGGCCGCCACCACCGCGAACTGGGTGGCCCGGTCCATCCGCCGCACCTCACGGGGCGTCAGCCCCTCCGCGGCCGGGTCGAAGTCGACCTCCGCCGCGACCTGCGAGCGGTACGGGGACGGGTCGAAGAAGGTGATCCGCCGGGTCGCCGTACGGCCCTCGGACAGCAGCTCCCAGAAGGCGTCCTTGCCCCGTGACCCGGGCGCCCGCACTCCCATTCCGGTGATCACGACTCGCCGGCTCATGCGGCGCCACCGGGCGCGTTCATGCCGTTCACCTGCCAGGCCTCCCACTCGGATGCGTTGCCCAGAACGTGATCGGGAAGCTAGTTGGGCCTGCTCAAAGCCCCCTAAACGGGCGCTTCAGCCCCACCCCCTGCAGCCCGGCTCTAGCAGCGGTGCAGCGGCGGCCCGTACCAATGCCCGGGTACCCGCAGCACCACCGGCCCCGGAGGGAGTCACCATGCCGACGACCGCAGCCCGCCCACGGGGGCCGTCGTGAGGGCCGCCGTGCTGCACGCCCTCGGCGAGCGGCCGCGCTACCAGGAACTGCCCGACCCCGAACCCGCCGAGGGCGAGGAGCCGGTACGGATCACCGCCTGCCCGCTGACCAACCTCGACCGGGCCCGCGCCGCCGGCACCCACTTCGCCGCCCCCGCCCGACTCCCCGCCGTCCTCGGCTCGTTGGCGGCCGGCCGGCTCCCCGACGGCAGCCGGGTGCTGTTCCGCTCCGCGCACGGCGTGATGGCCGACCGGGCCACCACCCGCCGCGCCTGGTGCACCCCCATCCCGGACACGGTGGACGACGTCACCGCCGCCGCCGTCCAGAACCCCGGCGTCTCGGCCTGGATCTCGCTCACCTGGCGGGCCGATCTGCGCCCCGGCCAGAGCGTCCTGGTGCTCGGCGCCACCGGCGTCACCGGCCGGCTCGCCGTCCAGCTGGCCAAGCACTTCGGGGCCGGCCGGGTGGTCGCCGCCGGCCGCAACCCGCGGGGCCTGGCGGAGCTGCGCGAGCTGGGCGCCGACCGCACCGTCCGCCTCGACGTCCCCGACCGGGAGCTCGACCGGGAGCTGCGCGAGGCCGCCGGCCCCGACGGCTTCGACGTGGTCCTCGACTACCTGTGGGGCCGCCCCACCGAGATCTTCCTGAACACCCTGATCGTCAACGACATGGTGCTGCGGCACTCCCGCACCCGGCTGGTCCAGGTCGGCGTGATGGCCGGCCCCACCCTGACGCTGCCCGCCGACGTGCTGCGCAGCAGCGGCCTGGAGATCCTCGGCAACGGCACCGGCAACGCCCCGCCGCCCGAGGTGCTGTCCGGCTCCCTCGCCCGGATCCTCGACCTGGTCGGCGCGGGCGCCCTGCGGATCGACCCGCACCCCGTCCCGCTGGCCCGGGTCGCCGAGGCCTGGGACGCCGACCCGCCCGGCCGGCGCACCGTGCTCGTCCCCGAGCCCCACCCGTCCACCCCACCCGCGCACCCAGCGAAGGAGCACCGGCCATGACCGACCAGCAGCAGACGCCGACCCTGTACGAGCGGCTCGGCGGCGCCATGGGCATCGCCGCCGTCATGGACGTGCTGACCAACCGGCTGTTCGACAACGCCTCGGCCAACCTCAACCCGTACGTGGCCAAGATGCACCAGGTCAACTCCCGGCCGGGCTTCATGTGGATGGTCACCGCCTGGTCGATCGAGGTGACCGGCGGCCCCAAGGTCTACCCCGGCAAGAACATGGTCGACGCGCACGCCGACATGGTCACCAACCACTTCGACTTCGACGTGGTGGCGCTGGAGATCGCCGCCACCCTGAGCTTCTGCGGGGTGGCGCCCAAGGAGGCCAAGGAGTACCTGGCCATCATCGAGAGCTACCGGGCCGACGTGCTCACCCACTCGGTCGGCAAGCCCGGCGGCGTCGACTCGCTGGAGCGCCCGCAGGACTGACCGGCCGTGAGGGGCGCCGCCGCCCCGGACTCCTGCGCATGAGTCCGGGACGGCGGCGTTCGCGGCGTCGGAGTGGTTCAACCCCGCGCTGGAGCCGCGGTCCTGGGGGAGCCGCCGACGGCACGCCGGCGCCGGCTCCCGCTGTCGTCGGTCCGGTTCGGGCATGGGAGGCCAATCGTGGTCGGAGCCGGCACTTCGTCAGCACCCGTGCGGGGAACCCGCCGAGGCGTTCACGGCAACGACCGTACAATTGAGAGCGCACTCGAAATCAAGCCCGAACAGCCGTGCGCCCCGGAGGTCCTGGCCTCCTGGGC
>NZ_JBSGDD010000049.1:0-54167 GCF_053602195.1 Kitasatospora sp. NPDC004531
GTCAGGCCGGCTCGACGCAGAACAGCGCGGCCCGGACCTGCTCGGCGCCCGGGGCGCCCGCGCCGCGCACCCGGATCACCAACTGCTCGCCGGGGAGCAGCGTGGTCAGGCCGCGGTCGGCGGTGGCGGACGGGTGGAGGCGGTCGGGCTGGAGCAGCAAGTCGCGCAGCAGCGTGCGGGCAGTGACCCGGACGTCCGCCGCGTCGTCGCCGGCCGGCGTCACGTCGAGGTCGAACTCGGGCACCGGGTAGGCGAACAGCTTGTCGGCGACGGGCACGTGCACGGCGCGCAGGCCGTCCGCGTCGGCCACCAGGAACTCCTTCGTCGACCCCTCCTCGATCAACAGCCCTTCCGGCAGCGGCAGTTGGCGGACCTCGCGCGGCCCGACCGCGACCTGCTCGGTGTGCTCGGCGAGCAGCCGTCCCGCCGTGTCCAGGCGGCGCAGCCGGACGGTGGCGGTCCAGGGTTCGGCGGACTGGTTGACCAGGGCGGTGCGAGGCGCGCCGTCGCGGTCGGCGGGCTGGAGGGTGAGCAGGCGGTCGGCGTACAGGCGGCGCAGTTCGTGGTGCAGCGGCTTGAGGCGGCCGTCGCCGTCGATCGCGGACCAGGAGGAGACCGGCCAGCAGTCATTGAGCTGCCAGACCACGGTGCCGGCGCAGTGCGGCCAGTGGGAGCGCCAGTGCTCGATGCCGGTGGCGATGGCGCGGGCCTGGACGACCTGGGTGAGGTAGTGCCAGCGGTCGAAGTCGGCGGGGAGGTCGAAGTGGCGTTCCAGGCCGCGGCGGAGTTTGCCGTTGCCGTCGCCGGCCTTCTGGTGGTGCAGCATGCCGGGCGAGTCGGCGGCGAGGGTCTCGTGCGGGAGGGCGCGGCGCAGGGTGGCGTGCGCGGGCGGGGCCTGCCAGCCGAATTCGGCGACGAAGCGCGGGACGGTGGCGCGGTACTCGGCGTAGTCCTGCCGGTTCCACACGTCCCAGGAGTGGTGGGTGCCGTGGTCGACGTCGTTGGGGTGGTGGTCCCAGCTGCCGGACCAGGGGCTGCCCGCGCTGTAGGGGCGGGTGGGGTCGAGTTCGGCGACGATGCGCGGCAGCAGGCCGAGGTAGTAGCCCTCGCCCCAGGAGTCGCCGTTCAGCTGCTGCTCCCAGCCCCAGTCGCGGAAGCCCCACAGGTTCTCGTTGTTGCCGTTCCACAGCACCAGCGAGGGGTGCGGCATCAGCCGGACGACGTTGTCGCGGGCCTCGGCCTCGATCTCGCCGCGCAGCGGCTGCTCCTCGGGGTAGGCGGCGCAGGCGAACGGGAAGTCCTGCCAGACCAGCAGGCCGAGTTCGTCGCAGAGGTCGTAGAACGCGTCCTGCTCGTAGATGCCGCCGCCCCAGACCCGGATCAGGTCGATGTTGGCGTCGACGGCCTGGAGCAGGCGGGTGCGGTAGCGGGCGGGGGTGACGCGGGTGATCAGGGTGTCGTCGGGGATCCAGTTGGCGCCGCGCACGAACAGCGGCTCGCCGTTGACGGCCAGCGTGAAGGGGGTGCCGGTGGCGTCGGGGGTGCGGTGCAGTTCGACGGTGCGGAAGCCGATCCGCCGCCGCCAGTCGTCGAGTTCGGCCTCGCCGTCGGTGAGGATGAGGGCGAGTTCGTAGCGCGGCTGGTCGCCGTGGCCGCGCGGCCACCAGCGGGCGACGCCTTCGGCCTCCAGTGTCAGCACGGCGCGGTCGCCGTCGAAGGTGGCCTCGGCGACCGCGCCGGCGACGGTGGCGCGGGCGGTGAGCGGGCGTCCGGCGCCGGTGGCGGTGCGTTCGACGGTGAGGTGCAGTTCGACGCGGCCGGTGTCGCCGTCGACGGTGACCAGGGGGCGGACCTCGGCGATCCGGGCCGTGGACCAGCGTTCGACGGCGACGGGCTTCCAGATGCCGGCGGTGGGCAGGGTCGGGCCCCAGTCCCAGCCGAAGCTGCTGGCCATCTTGCGGATGTACTGGAACGGCTCCGGGTACTCGTTGGGCCGCTCGCCGACGAGGCCGCGGACCCGCTCGGCCTCCGTGTAGGCGCTGGTAAAACGCACCGTCAACGCGCCGCTCAGGCCGGTGGCGTCGAAGCGGTGGCGGCGGTGCATGTTGCGGGTGCGGCCGAGTTCGACGCCGCCGAGGGTGACGGTGGCGACGGTGTCCAGGCCCTCGAAGACCAGGTCGGTGCGCTCGTGCCCGGCGCCGTCCGGGGCGGGCAGGTCGAGGCTGTACGTCCAGTCGCGGCGGCCGACCCAGGCCACCTCCAGCTCGTTGGCGTCCAGGTACGGGTCGGGGATCAGCCCCGCGGCCAGCAGATCGGTGTGCACGCAGCCGGGCACCGTCGCGGGCAGCGACTCCCCGTCGTGGTGCAGGCTCCAGCCCTGGTCGAGCGGGGTGGTGTCCTTCATCTGTGCGGACTCCTCGGTGACGGTCGGTCGGCGCGAGCTGCACCGTAACCCCGGCCCGTCGGAGCTGTCCACGAACAGTCCGGCCGCCCGTCAGCACCCGGCGGGGGCCGCGACGTTCGCTGTCACGGCCTGCGGGTAGCGTCGGCCGCACCCGATCCACCGAGGAGCGCCGCCGGATGCGACCGCCGAACGAACTCGACCAGGTCGACTGGGCCGCCCTCTCGCACGCGTACGGCTCGGCCGAGGACGTCCCCGAGCTGATCCGCGCCCTGTACCGGCCCGACCCGGAGGCGGTCGAGGAGGCGGTGCACGAACTGTTCGGGACGGTGTACCACCAGGGCAGTGTCTACCCGGCGTCCGGTCCCGCCGTCGCGTTCCTCGCGCACGCCGCCCGGCACGGCGCCGGGCGGCGGGTGGATCTGCTGTTGCTGCTCGCGCTGATGGCCGATCACGGGGCGGAGGACGTGGCGTCCCCGCGCTGGGAGCGCTCCGAAGTGGCCGATATGTGCGCGGAGTTGGTCCGCGTGCTGCCCGAGATCGCCCGCTGCCTCGCGGACCCGGACCCGGAGGTGCGGCAGGGTGCGCTGCGCGTGGTGGCGGCCGTCGCCGACCTGCTGCCGACGCGGCAGGTCGATGAGGTCGCGGGCCGGGTCGGCGGGCTGCTGGCCGGCGATCCGGTGCCGCAGGTGCGGGCGGACGCGCTGCTGACCCTCGGCGCGCTGGGCCACCGGGCGGCGACTCCCGACGACGCACCGCCCGAACTACGCCTGGCCGCAGCGCTGTTGACCGCCGAACGGGACGGTGCGCCGTACGCCCCCGAGCTGGTCGAGGTGTTCGCCGCCGACGGCGCGCGCCCGCCGTGGAGCATGCCGTGGGCGGACGAGCGGGACATGGACGCGCGGCTGACCTGCGCCCTCTCCCTCGACCCGGACGCGGCACTGGCCGTCGCGGCCCGCTGGATCGCCGCCGGCGACCGGGGCACCCGCGGCACCTGGCTGGCCGAGCACATCGTCGAGACCTGGCGCGACCGCGAGGGCGAGGTGCTGGAACTGCTGCTGGCCGCCCTGCCCCACCAGGGCGACGGCCGCTCCGCGCACCACCTGCGCACCATCGCCCACTGGATCGAGGCACTGCCCGCCCCTGGCGCCGACCTGCGCGACACCCTGTTCGCCCACGCGGCCGGCGACCCGTCCGCGCTGCTCGGCCTGATCCGCGCCCGCGACCCGCGCGCGCTGGACCTGCTGGGCGACCGGCCCGACCCGCACCTGCTCGCCGAGGCGGCCCGGCTCTTCCCGTCGGCCGCCGAACGGCTGGTCCCGCCGATCCGGGCCCGGCTCGCCGACTCCGCCGCCCTGATCGCCGCCCTGCCCGCCCTCGGCGGGCCCGCCCGCGCGGCCGTGCCCGAGCTGCTCGCCTGCCTGCGCACCGGCCACGTGCACCTCGCCGCCGCTGCCGCCCGCGCCCTCGGCCGGCTCGGCGCCGCGACCCCGGAGCTCCTCTCCCCCGAAATCCACCGCGACGATCCGACGCTGCGCATCGCCGTCACCGTCGCCCACCACCGGCTGGTGGGCGACCCCGCGCCGGCCCTCGCCGCGTTCCGCGAGCTCCTTCAATCCGCTCAACCGCGTTGGCTGCCCGAGGAGTTGAGCGCGGTCGGCCCGGCGGGCGCCGTCCTGCTGCCGCTGCTCGAACCCCTGCTGGCCGCCCGCGACCACGTCCGGTTGGCCGCCGCCGACGCCCATCACCGGCTGTCCGGCTCCCCGGACCGCGCGCTCCCGGCCCTGGCCGACCTGGTCGGCCCGTCCGCCCTGGGCCTGTCCGCCCTCCGCTGTCTCGCCGACATCGGCCGCGTCCCCGACTCGCTCCGCCCCACCCTCCGCGCGCTGGCCTTCTCCCCGTACCGCCTGGCCCCGGACGACCCGCTCGCCCACACCGGCGGCGGCCACCCCGACCGCGAACTGCGGTCGCTGGCCCTGCAGTTGCTCGCCACCTGACGCACCGTCGCCCGACGGAGCCGGTCTCTTCATTGATACGACTACATACTCAGTAACCATTCCGATCATCGGGTCGTCCTACTACCGAGAACGGTCTGCCAGCCGGGCGGCCGTACGACGGAGGGGACGGCGAGCGATGACGGACGGACGACACCCGGGCGGCGGCACGGGACGACGGGCCAGAACGGCGCGGATCGCGGCGGCCGTGGTCGCCGCCGGCGCGGTCAGCGCGCTCGCGGTGAGCCTGACCACCGGTGGCGACGCCGCCCCGGCACAGCATTCGCTCTCCGCTCCGAGCCCCACCACCGGCACCGCCCCACCGACGACCGGCCCAGCCCCGGCGTCACCATCCCCGTCCCCGTCCTGGGACGGCAAGGTGAAGGTGCTCGGCGACGGCTCCACCTCCGACACGGGGCCGCAGCCCGACCAGCTGAAGGCCGAGAAGCTGAAGCCGGGCGAGAAGCCCCCGCAGTTCGTCGTCTTCTCCTGGGACGGCGCGCTGGAGAACGACGACCACCTGTTCTCCCGGTTCCGGAAGCTGGCGAAGGACAACCACGCGAACATGACGTTCTTCCTCACCGGGATCTACCTGCTCCCCGAGGAGAAGCGCTCGCTGTACCGCCCGCCGCAGCACGACCGGGGCAACGCCGCGATCTCCTTCCCCACCGACGAGCACGTGAAGGAGACGCTCGCGCAGCTGCGGCTGGCCTGGCAGGACGGCAACGAGATCGGCACGCACTTCAACGGCCACTACTGCGGCCCGAAGGGCGGCGGCGACTGGAGCGTGGAGGAGTGGCGCAGCGAGATCGAGCAGGCGTACTCGTTCGTCACCGACTGGCGGACGAACACCGGCTTCGGCAACGAGGCACCGCTCCCGTTCGACTTCCGCAAGGACCTCGCGGGCGGTCGCGCGCCCTGCCTGGAGGGGCAGGCGAACCTGCTCAAGGTCGCGAAGGAGCTCGGCTGGCGCTATGACGCGAGTTCGCCGGGCGAGTTCCAGGTGTGGCCGTCGAAGGTCGGCGGGGTGTGGAACTTCCCGCTGCAACTGCTGCCGTTCGGCGACAAGCAGGTGCTGTCGATGGACTTCAACTTCCTGGCCAATCAGTCCGGCGACAGCACCCAGGGCGATCCGCGCAAGTACAACTCCTGGGAGAAGCAGACCCGCGAGGGGTACCTCGACGGGTTCGCGCGGGTCTACAACGGCAGTCGGGCGCCGATGTTCATCGGGAACCACTTCGAGACCTGGAACGGCGGCATCTACATGCAGGCGATCGAGGACGTGATGAAGGAGGTCTGCAACAAGCAGGACGTCCGCTGCGTCTCGTTCAAGGAGCTCGCCGACTGGCTGGACGCCCAGGACCCGAAGGTCCTGGACCAGCTCCGCCGGCTCGACCCGGCCCAGGCGCCGGACTGGCCGACCTACCTCAAGTAGCCTCCCGGGAACGGCACTTCATCACCCCGCCGCCTTGGTGTAGGCGGCCCAGACGGCGGCGGGGACGGTGTGGTCGGGGGTGGCCGGGTCGGCCCCGGCCACCCCGGTCAGCGGCTGCAGTTCGAGGGTCTTCGCGTCCATCCGGAACAGCGAGACGGCGGTGGTGACCGCGCCCCGGTAGCCGACGAACCAGCCCGCCGTGCGCGCCTGGTTGACGCCGGTCTTCCCGGCCGCGCCGGGGACGGCCTTCCCGACCTCCTTGCCGGTGCCGTTCTCGACCGCGCCGCGCAGCGCGCTGTCGACCTCGGCGGCCACGGCGGCCGGCACGGCCCGCACGGGGGCCGGGAGCTGGACGGCGACCTCGCCGCCGTTGCGGGTGACCCGGGCGACGGAGTACGGGTCGGTGCGCATGCCCTGCCCGCCGAACGCGGTGTAGGCGTCGGCCAGCCGGATCGCGCTGGGCGTGGAGTTGCCGAGCGAGAAGCCCGGCACCAGGTCGCCCATGCTCTCCGGCAGCAGTCCGAAGCCGAGCGCAGCCCGGCGCACGTTGTCGAGGCCGACGTCCATGCCGAGCTGCTCCAGCGGGCCGTTGACGGACTGTTCGACGGCGGTCCGCAGGCCGATCCGGCCCCAGCTGCGCTCGCCGTCGTTGGCGGCCTTGGCCTTCTTCCCGTCCCGCGCCCAGTACGGGCCCTCGGGGGTCTGCAGGTCGATGCCGTTGTCGCCGTTGTAGGGGGTGGTGGGGCCGACCGGGGTGCGCCTGCCCTGCCGTTCGCGCTGGACGCCCTGGTCGAGCGCGGCGGCGTACACCAGCGGGGTGAAGGCGGTGCCGGTGGGCACGTTCACGGTGTTGGCGTTGTTGAAGCCCTGTTTCAGGTAGTCGGGGCCGCCGTAGACGGCCAGGATCCGCCCGTCGGAGGCGACCGAGGCGGCGCCCAGGTGGACGTCCCGGTCGGCCGGGCGCTGCTCGGGGTCGAGGTTCTTCACGGCGTCCTGGGCGGCCTGGGTGAGCGCGGTCTGCCGGGGCTTCTCGAAGGTCGTCCAGATCTGGTAACCGCCCAGGTCGAACTGGGCCGGGGTGACGTCGGAGTGGCTCTGCAGGTAGGTCCGGGCGAGGTCCACCAGGTAGCCGGTCTGTCCGCTCAGGCCGGCCTGCTTCAGCGGGGCCTGCGGCTCCGGGAAGACGTTGTACTGGGCCCGCTCCTCGGCGGACAGCTTCCCGATCTCCACCATCCGGTCCAGGATCCACGACCAGCGCTCCACCGCCCGGGCCCGGTTCTCGTCGCCGAGCGCCGGGTCGTACAGCGCGGCGCCCTTCAGCACGGCGGCGAGGAACGCGCCCTCGCTGGCGTTGAGTTGGGAGACGTCCTTGCCGTAGTAGGCCTGCGCGGCGCGCTCGATGCCGTAGCTGCCGCGCCCGAACCAGCTGATGTTCAGGTAGCCGCTGAGGATGTCCTTCTTCTCCACCTGCCGGTCCAGCTTGACGGCGATGAACGCCTCTTCGAGCTTGCGGGAGAAGTCCTGACGCTGGTTCAGGTAGGCGTTCTTCACGTACTGCTGGGTGATCGTCGAGCCGCCCTGGGTGTCGCCGCCGGAGCCCATCCGGTAGAACGCCCGGGCGATGCCCTTGACCGAGATCCCGGGGTCGGAGTAGAAGCTCGCGTTCTCCGCCGCGAGCACCGCCCACTGCACGTGCTGCGGCACCTGCTCCAGCGGCACGTCCTGCCGGTTGACCAGGCCGGTGCGGGCCATCTCGGTGCCGTCCGCCCAGTAGAAGACGTTGTTCTGCTGGGTGGCGAACGCGTTCAGGTCCTCGGGGATGTCCGTCCGGACGTACATCACCAGCGCGGCGGCGGTCAGCATGCCGACGAACGCCGTTGCCAGCAGCGCCAGTTGACGCCAGGACGGGAGCCAGCGCCGGACGCCCCGGCGGCCGCCGCGCGGATAGTCCGGGCGCAGCCTCGCGAACCGGCCGCGCCGCGGCTCCTGTTCCGGCTTCTGCTTCGGCTCCTGTTCCGGCTTCTGCTTCTGCTTCTGCTTCTGCTTCTGCTTCTGCTTCCGGGCGGGCCACCGTCTCGCGCGCTCCGCAGTTCCGTCCGCCGCCCCGGCCGCTTCCCTCGGCCCGTCCGTCGCTTCCGCGTCCTTCGGCTCGCCGGACACCATGCGTTCCCCGATCTGCTCGACTGGCAAATCTCTCCCGAAGATGTCCGACGCCCCGCACACCCCTCCCGTTTCAACCCGCCCGGTGTGACGATCACCACCCGAGCTCGATGCAACCTCCTGGAAAGCCTTTGCCGAACGCCGCCCGCACGCGCCCGCCGCCCTCTGGTAGCGTCGCGCTCTTCGCCACTCGCACCGGCGGAGTACCCCTGGCAGGAACCATGACGACCGCTCAGCAGCGCCTGCACCACGCCCTGGACGCCCTCGACTCCGCCGGCGGCAGCTCACGCCCCGGCCCGCCCGTCCACGGCTGCGAACACTGCTGGAGCGCCGAGGACTTCGCCCTGCTGGCCGGGCCGCCGACCCTGCTGCCGGACGCCCTGCTGCACCGCGCGGCGGCGAAGGGCGCCGACCTGTGGGACGACTTCCCCACCCTCTACCGCCGCCTCGCGCCGCGCATCCTGCGGCAGTTGACCACCGGCCGGCTGCTGGTGGACGGCCCGCTGATCGCCTCCCGGCTGGTCGCCGCCGACTGGCGCGGGTGGCCGCACGCCGAGCAGCTCGCCGAGGTGCTGGACGCCTGGTGGCTCGCCGCCCTCGACCGGCCCGCGCCCGTCCCGGACGTGGCACAGACCCTGGAGACCGTCGCGACCGCGTCCGGCGCCCTCGCCCCGTGGCTGCGCGCCTGGGCGGCGACCCGGACGCCGACCGCCGACCGGCACCTCGCCGACGTGCTGGAGGGGTGGCTGCGCGGGGGCGACCTGCCCGGGCTGGAGTTCGGCTCCCACCGCGAGCTCCCGGTCGGCGCGGAGCTGACCCGGTGGCTGCTCGACCTCCCGCCCGGCCGGATCGGCGCGGATCAGCGGTACTGGCTGGAGCTGCTCGACTCGCCCGCCCCGCAGGCCGGTTGAGCCACGGCCTGGCGGGCGCTACGGCCGGGCGCTACGGCCGGAGCTCGCCGGAGCCCCGGGCGATCAGCGTGGTGGGCAGCTCCAGCCGCTCGGGCGCGCCGCAGTCGCCGGCCAGGCGGGCGAACAGGCGGCGGGCGGCGAGGGCGCCGAGGGCGGCCGGGTCCTGGGCGACCACGGTGAGGCCGGGGGTGAGCAGGTCGGCGAGCTCCAGGTCGTCGAAGCCGACCACGGCCGGGCGGCGGCCGGCGGGCAGGTGGTGCAGCGCGGCCAGGGTGACGCGGTTGTTGGCGGTGAACAGCGCGGTGACGGCGTCCGGTCCGGTGGTGAGTCGGCGCACCGCCGCGCCGACCCTGGCCCGGTCGGTGGGGCCGCAGTCCACCCAGCGTTCGTCCACCGGGAGCCCGGCCCCGGCCATCGCGGCGCGGTAGCCGCGTTCGCGTTCGGCGGCGGTGTGGATGGCCCGCTGGTCGCCGATGTAGCCGATCCGGCGGTGGCCGTGGGCGATCAGGTGCGCGGTGCCCCGGCGGGCGCCGCCCGCGTTGTCGCTGAGCACCGCATCCGCGTCGATGCCGCCGGCTGGGCGGTCGAGGAAGACCACGGGCGTGCCGGAGGCGATCTCCGGCAGCAGGTACCGGTGGTCGTCGCCGGCCGGCACCACGATCAGCCCGTCCACCCGGCGGGCGCAGAAGGCGAGCGCCAACTCCCTTTCCCGTTCGGCCCGTTCACCGCTGGAGCCGGTGAACAGCAGGCAGCCCTGGGCCGCCGCCACCTGTTCGACGGCGCGGGACAGCGCGGAGGAGAACGGGTCGCTGATGTCCTCCAGCAGCAGCGCGACGCTGGCGGTGCGCCCCGTCCGCAGCAGGCGCGCGCTGTCGTTGCGCCGGAACCCGAGCGCCTCGATCGCCTCCCGCACCCGGCCCGCCGTCTCGACCGTCACCCCGCTCTCGCCGTTGACCACCCGGGAGACGGTCTTCAGCCCGACCCCGGCCGCCGCGGCGACGTCCTTCATGGTCGGTCGGACACCGGTGCGGAGGCTGCTCGTCATGGCACGGAGAATAGTGCGGGCCAAGAAGAACCTTGTGCGCCCTGCCCTCAACTGCCGTCCGCGCTCCCGCCGGGACCTGTCCGGGCCGCGCCGCGCACCTGCTGGACAACGTTGTCAAAGGGGGCCAGAATCACAAGACCGATCCGACGGCGCCCTGCCACGCACCACGGCGCTCCCCGTCCCACCTGCGGAGACGTCACCATGAGTCAGCAACCGGCAGCACCCGCCGCGCCCGGCGGGCCGCTGCTCGCCGCCCTCGACATCGGCGGCACGAAGATCGCCGGCGGCCTGGTCGACACCGAGGGCGCGCTGCTGCACCGGCTCCAGGTGCCCACCCCCGCCGACGGCGACCGGCACCGGCTGATGGCCGCCGTCTCCGGCGTCCTGGACGCGCTGGCCCGCCACCCCGCGTGGCCCCGGGTCGGCGCGCTCGGCATCGGCAGCGCCGGGCCGGTCGACATCGCCGCCGGCACCGTCAGCCCCGTCAACCTGCCCGGCTGGCGCGAGTTCCCGCTGCGCGCCGAGGCCGCCGCGCACCCCGCCGTCCGCGGCCTGCCGGTGGTCCTCGGCGGGGACGCGGTCGCCATGACCGCCGCCGAACACTGGCGCGGCGCGGCCCGCCCCTACCGCAACGCGCTCTGCCTGGTCGTCTCCACCGGCGTCGGCGCCGGCCTCGTCCTCGACGGCCGCCTGCACACCGGCCCCACCGGCAACGCCGGCCATCTCGGCCACATCAGCGTCGACTTCCGGGGCCGCCCCTGCCCGTGCGGCTCACGCGGCTGCCTCGAAGGACTCGCCTCCGGCACGGCCATCGCCCGCACCGCCACCGAGAACGGCTGGCGGCCGGGCCCCGACGGCGACCTCACCGCCGCCGGCGTCGCCCGCGCCGCCGCGGCCGGCGACCCCGTCGCCCTCGCCGCGTTCGACCGCGCCGCCCAAGCCCTCGCCGCCGGCATCGCCGCCACCGCCACCCTGGTCGAACTCGACGTCGCCGTGATCGGCGGCGGCGTCGCCACCGCGGGCGACCTCCTCTTCACCCCCCTCGCCCGCCACCTCGCCGCCTACGCGACCCTCCCCTTCACCCGCCACCTCACCGTCACCCCCGCCCACCTCGCCACCACCGCCGGCCTCATCGGCGCCGCCGCCCTCGCCCGCGCCGCCCTCCCCGGCCACTGACCGCCCCGGCGGTCACGCCCGGAGCCCCACCTGTCGGGGCGCGCCCGCGAGGACATCTCCCGGCAGACTTCGAAACCATGCCCCTCACCGGTGAGTTGCCATCAGCAGGCCCCAACGTCCGCCCCACCAGTGGCTCGTCCCGCATGCTTGGCCAGGTAGTCGCCGATACGCCCTTCGGCGTCATGGAAGCCACGCTGCGAGGGCTCCCGCTCCACCCGGCGGACCCATGCGGCCAGAGCACTAGCTTCCGGCTGCCGAAACCGCCTCCGCCACGGGCGAGTTGCCGCTGATCAGCTCCAACGTCCGCCCCACCGTGGCCGGTTCGTCGAGCAGGGCGACGAGCACCGCCGCCACGTCGTCGCGCGGCACCGTGCCGTGCCCCGTGGACTCGCCCAACTTCACCCGGCCCGTGCCCGGTTGGTCGGTCAGGCCGCCCGGGCGCAGAATCGTCCAGTCGAGACCGGACCGGGAACGCACCTCGGCGTCCGCCGCCGCCTTTGCCCGCAGGTACGCGGCGAAGACCGGATCGGTGCCCTTCGGCGGCTCCCGGTCCGTCCCCATCGACGAGACCACCACGAAGCGCCGCACTCCGGCCGCCTCCGCCGCGTCCGCGAAGAGCACGCAGGCGCCCAGGTCGACCGTCTCCTTCCGCGCCGCGCCGCTCCCCGGGCCGGCCCCGGCCGCGAACACCGCCGCGTCCGCCCCCTCCAGATGCCGGGCCACTTCGGCCACCGAGGCCGACTCCAGGTCGCACACCACCGGTTCGGCCCCCGCCGCCGACAGGTCTCCTGCCTGTTCCGGCCGCCGAATGAGCCCCGCGACCTCGTCGCCCCGCCCGCTCAGCAGCCGTTCCAGCCGGAGCGCGATCTGACCATGACCACCCGCGATGACAATGCGCATGCGCTCCACGCTATGCCCCGCCGCCCACCCCCGCCTCCGCAACCCGCGAACTCCCGCGGCGCCGACACCCCGGGCCGGTGTGATCGGTCAGTGGCCGTGTCGGCCAGATTCCCCTCACGACTCCCCGTCGAGAATCCGCTCCCACATCAGCGAGTCCTGCCACCGCCCGTCGAGCAGGATCGCGCCGTGCGCGACCCCGTACGGGCTGAACCCGTTGCGGCGCAGGACCCGCTGGGACGGGAGGTTCTCCAGGTTGGTGAACGCTTCGACGCGGTGCAGCCCGAGTTGCTCCGTCATCACCTCCAGCGCGAGCCCGACGGCGCGGCCGGCGTGGCCCTGGTTCTGGGCGGTGGTCGCGATCCAGTAGCCGAGCGAGGCGCGCCGCAGGTGCGGATGCGGGAGAATGCCGCCGACGGTGATCTGTCCGACCACCTGATCATCCGCGAGCACCACCCCCGGCCAGACCGTCCCGTCACGGTGCCCGGCCAGCAACCGCTCGATCCGCGCCGCCTGCCCCTCCACCGTGAAGAACTCGGCCGGCTGCTCCGGCTCCCACCGCCGGAACGCCTCGACGTCCCGCAGCCGATGCCCGGCGATCGGGCCGGCGTCGCCGGGCGCTATCAGACGAATACCGGTATGGCTGCTGGGCACGGCGGCTGCCTCCTCGTGACGGTAGATCAGGTCGCCCGGCAGCCTACGCACCGAAGCTCCCGGAGGGCTCCCGAGAGCCCCGGGCGTCGCAGCCGACTCCCCTACCCCGGGCGGCCGTTCTCGATCTGCTGGATGAGTCGTTTGAGCTGGGTGACCTCCTCCTGCAACGCCCGGTCGCCGGCCGGGCTGAGGGTGAGCCAGGTGCGGGCGCGGCGGCCCTCGTAGCCCTTCTCGATCGTGATCAGGCCGGCCTTCTCCAGGACGGTCAGGTGCTGGCTGAGGTTTCCGGCAGTGAGGCCGAGCGCGGTGCGCAGGAAGCCGAACTCGACCCGGCGGGCCTGGTGGGCGACGGTGAGGATGCCGAGGCGGACGCGCTGGTGGACCACGTCGTCCAGGCCGCTGGCGGGGTGGGGTTCGTGCTGGTCGGGCAGGTTTCGCTGGTCGGTCATGACGCGGCGCGTCCCCGGGTCCGTTCCGCCAGGGCGAAGCCGAGCGCCCCGAGCAGGAGCAGTGCGCCGGGGGCGGCGTACTGCGGCAGGAAGGCCCACGGCGAGGTGATCGGGATGCCCGCCCAGCCGTTGCCGAGCGGGACGAGTTCCATGGCCAGGTACAGTGCGGCGATCAGCAGCAGGGCGCGGCTGCGTTCGACCCGGGCCAGCACCAGCAATGGCAGGCCCACGGCGAGGGCGCCTCCCATCAGCCGTCCGAGGAACCGGGTCGTCGGCGCGGCGGCGTCGAGGTGCAGGCCCCAGAGGTCGAGCGGTGCGCCGGGCTGCGGGATCCCGTTCCGGGTGACCCAGAAGCTGGTGCCGGCCACCACGGCGAGCAGGACGACGCCGGTGAGGACGTACGGCCGCACGGCCGTGCCGACGCCCCGACTGCGGGCCCGGCGGAGGTAGAAGACCGCGGTGGCGAGGTAGGCGACGGCCAGCCCGATCGGCCAGTAGAACGGGGAGCCCTGCCTGACCAGGGTGCAGTCGCCGGCGAGGTCGGGGCAGGGGACGGTCAGCAGCCGGTAGGTGAGACGGCTGACCAGGATGCCGCCCATGGTGAGCCCGCCGAGCAGCAGCAGCGGGAACCAGGTGCCGCGCTGAGCGGCACGCACCTTGCGGGTCAACTCGCCCATCCAGGCGGAGAGTTCGTGCGGGGTGCCGTTCGCGGGCACCGATGCGTCTGTCATGCCGTCAGGTTTGCATGACAAACCAGTTGCCGCAAGAGACTTCCCGTGATCGGCCCGCCCCGCACCGCCGGGCACTGACGTAGGCTCGTGAAGGAGAGCCGTCCGCGCCGAACCGAACGGGAGGATCGCGCCGTGACCGACCGCAAGCCCCCAGGGGTCACGTTCGAGAGCTGGGTCGATCGGCAGATCCGGGAGGCCGCCGAGCGCGGTGCGTTCGACGATCTGCCGGGGGCGGGCAGGCCGCTGGCGCACGAGGGGCGGCCGTACCACGAGATGTGGTGGGTCCGGGAGAAGCTCGAACGGGAGGGGCTGAGCTTCCTGCCGCCCTCGCTCGTGCTGCGCAACGAGCTGCGCGAGGCGCTCGACGCCGCCCGCCTCGCGCCCACCGAGGCGCTGCTGCGTCGGCGGCTGGCCGAGCTCAACTCCCGTATCGACGCCGCGCTTCGCCGCCCGATCGAGGGCCCGCCGCTCGGCGTGGCGCCGGTCGACGTCGAGGCGGAGCTCGCCGAGTGGCGCCGCTCCCGCAGCTGATCCGGCGCCCGGCCGAGCAGGCGTCGAAAACCGGCTTTCGCACCGGCCGCCGCACGGCCGAAGATGTCCGGATGGATGCTGATCGAACCGTGCAGCTGCGGCGGATGACGCCCGCCGAGTACCAGGCCGTGACGGAGCGCCGCGAGGCGGAGACGGCGCGCGAGCTCGCCGCGTTCCTGCCCGAGGAGCTCGCCCGGCAGCGGGCCCGGGAGGGCACCGCGCAGTTCCTGCCGCAGGGGGTCGACACCGACGGGCACCACCTGGTGGTCGCGGAGGACGAGGCCGGCCGGGTGGTCGGCGACGCCTGGATCGGGCCGGACCCGCGCCAGTTGGCCGGCGGCACCGCCTCGGCGTGGCTGTACGACCTGCACGTGCGGCCGGAGTTCCGCCGCCGGGGCTTCGGTTCGGCGATCCTCCGGGCCGCCGAGGCCCTCACCGCCCGCGAGGGCTGGACGGCCCTCGGCCTGAACGTGTTCGGCGGCAACGAGGGCGCCATCGCGCTGTACCGCGCCAACGGCTACCAGGTGGCCGCCATGGCGCTCCGCAAGGAGGTCGCCGGGCCCGCCCGGAAGAAATCCGGGTGACCGGACGGCGGGTGTTCGGTAGCGTACGCAGCGTGGTGAGCCCCGAGTCGGACGAGGCGGGGGTCTTCGGCTCCGCCGTCGGCCCCTGAGCACCCGAGTCCGCGCCTGCGCGCCCGCGCCGCCCCCGGAGAACCGCCGGGGCCGCGCGGCTCTGCGGCGTGCCCGCCGCGCGCGTTCCGCGCGGTGACCGGGTGACGAGACGGCAGTCCGTTTCCTCTCCTCACCCCGGAGTACCGTGCGATGCCTCTTGCCCTGTACCTGCTCGCCCTGGCCGTGTTCGCCATGGGCACCTCGGAGTTCATGCTGTCCGGCCTGCTGCCGGACCTCGCCGCCGAACTCGGCGTCCAGGTCGGCACGGCCGGCCTGCTGACGTCGGCCTACGCCGTCGGCATGGCCGCCGGCGCCCCGCCGATGGCGGCCCTGGCCCGCCGCTGGCCGCGCCGCGCCGGGCTGTTCGGGTTCGTCGCGCTGTTCGCGGCGGCCCACGCGGTGGGCGCGGTGACCGACTCGTTCCCGGTGCTGTGCGCGAGCCGCGTGGTGGCGGCGCTCGCGAACGCCGGCTTCCTGGCGCTGGCGGTGACGACGGCGGGTGCGCTGGTCGCACCGGAGCGGCGGGGGCGCGCGATCGGCGTGCTGCTGTCGGGGACGACGGTGGCCACCGTGGTGGGCGTGCCGGCGGGTGCGCTGCTCGGTCAACTGCTGGGCTGGCGCGCCTCGTTCTGGGCGGTGGCGCTGCTCTGCGTACCGGCCGCGGTCGGCGTGCTGGCCGGCGTCCGGTCCGAGCCCGGGACGACCGACCGGCCCGCGCTGCGGGCGGAACTCGCCGAACTCTCCCGGCCCCGACTGCGCCGCGTGCTGCTGCTGGGCGCGCTGGTGAACGGCGGGACGTTCGCGGCGTTCACCTTCCTCGCCCCGCTGGTCACCGGCCCGGCCGGGCTCGGGCGGGGCTGGGTGCCGGTGGTGCTGGTGCTGTTCGGTCTCGGCACGTTCTGCGGTGTGGGCGTCGCCGGGCGCCTCGCCGACCGGCACCCGCTGCGGCTGCTCGCGGTGGCGGTGCCGCTGCTGCCCCTCGGCTGGGCGGCCCTCGCCGTCCTGGCCGGCCGACCGGCCGCCGTCCTCACCCTGGTGCCGCTGCTCGGCGCCCTCTCCTTCGCCGCCGGCGGGACGCTCATCGCCCACACCCTGACCACCACCCCCAACGCCCCCACCATGGCGGGCTCCTACGCCACCGCCGCCCTCAACCTCGGCGCCGCCGCCGGCCCGCTCCTCGCCGCCGGCACCCTCCCCAGCCCCACCGGCCCGCTCCACGCGGCCACCGCCCTCACCGCCGTCGCCCTCCTCCTCGCCCCCACCCTCCGCGAACGCCCGCCGGCCCCGACCACCGCCTGATCCCGACCACTGCCCGCCCCGGCCCCCTCGTCACCGCTGCTCAGCGTGCTTGTAGAGTGCTCGCCGTCGTCCGACCGGACGACCTGATTCCACTTCAGCCAGGGGGAGCCGATGACCACCGCCGAGGAGCCGCCGCAGTCGGGCGTCGACAGCCTGCGGACGATCTGGGCGGCGGGGCAGCAGCCGCCGGTGCCCTGGCACCGGCGGCTGACGGGGAAGCAACTCGGCCTGTGCATCGGCGCGGTGGCCGCACTCTCCCTCCTCGCGCTGGGCCTGGTCGCGATCGACTCCGAGTCCGAGCAGCGCACGGTCGCCCTCCCGGCCGAGTTCGCCGGCCTGTCCCGGGTCGCCGAGGACCAGGACCTGGCCCGCCTCCGCGCGGCCTACCAGGCGGACAACGCCAAGCGCTACGTGCCGCGCAGCATCGAGGTGGTCGCGTACGGGCAGCCGGGCGCGACCGGCCTCGGCGAGGCGGAGCTGCTGGCGGTCGGCCTCTCCGGCTCGGTCCCGGACGCCGCCGAGGCGGCCACCCGCATGCTCGGCGGCTACTCCCCCACCGGCACCCGCACCCTCCGCGACGGCACCGAGGTCACCGACCTGCGCACCTTCGACCCCGGCCCGCTCGGCGGCAGCCTCGCCTGCGCCCTGCTCCAGGACACCGACCGCGAACTCCCGGTCTGCGCCTGGGCCGACGGCTCCACCCTGGGCAGCCTCACCGACGGCACCGCCACCCTCACCCTCGACGAACTCGCCGCCCGCACCCGCGAACTCCGTACCCTCGCCGAACACCGCAGCTAGGGTCTGCCCCCGCTACTGGAAGCCGCCGCTGCTCTGCAGGAGTTGGCCGTTGATCCACTGACCGTCCGGGGAGCAGAGGAAGTCGATCAGGCGGGCCGCGTCCCGGGGGGTGCCGAGGCGGGCGAGGGGGGTTCGGGCGAGGATCCCGGTGCGGGTGGCGTCGTCCATCCAGCCGGTGTCGGTGGGGCCGGGGTCGACGGCGTTGGCGGTGATGCCGAGGTGGGCGAGTTCGTGGGCGGCGGCGAGGGTGATCCGGTCGAGGGCGCCCTTGCTGGCCCCGTAGGGGAGGTTGCCGACGGTGTGGCCGCTGGTGAGGGCGATGATCCGGCCGGTGCCGAACGGGCCGGCGAAGCGGCGGCCGAACTCGCGGATCAGCAGCCAACTGGCGCGGGTGTTGACGGCGAAGTGCCGGTCGAAGCTTTCCACGGTGGTGTCGAGCAGGCCGGAGTCGACGGATTCGGCGTGGCTCATCACCAGCGCGGTGACGGGGCCGAGTTCGGCCGTCACCCGGTCGAACAGCCGGGCGGGGGTGTCGGGGTCGGCGAGGTCGGCGGGCACCGCGAGCTGCCGGGCGCCGTGCGCACGGATCGCGGCGCCGACGGTCTCGACGGCACCGGCCTCCACGCCCCAGGGCATCCGGGTGTCGTACGGCGTCCAGTGGGTGTGCGCGATGTCCCAACCGGAGGCGGCGAGTTGTTCGGCGATCGCGGCGCCGATGCCCACCGTCCGGCCGACTCCCGTCACCAGTGCGACGGGGCGGGCGCCGTCATGCTCAGCAGTCTTCATCGCCGCCGATTCTGACGGCGCATCACGGAGCGCCGCAAACGATTACCGCCGCAGCACCGCCCGCACCGGCCCGTCGGGGTGCACCGTCAGCCGGTAGCCGACGCCGCTCGGCCGCTCCCGGATCTCCGGCCGGACGGCGGGCAGCACCTCCTCCAACAGCAACGTCATTTCCCGCAGCGCGAATTGGGCACCGATGCAGGCCCGCGGGCCGAGCCCGAACGGGAAGTAGGCGCCGGGCGCGGGGCGACGCTCGGCGGCCAGGAAGCGCTGCGGCCGGAACGCCTCCGGGTCGGGCCACAGCCCGGGGTCGCGGTGCGTCAGGTAGGGGCAGAGCAGCACGGTCGCCCCGGCGGGGACGGTCACCCCGCCGACGGCTCCGGTCTCGGCTGCGTGCCGGGGCATCAGCCAGGCGACGGGGTACAGCCGCAGCGTCTCGTCGATCAACGCCCGTACAGCGGCGGCCCGTTCAGCCGATCCGGCCGGCCCGGCGGCGAGCGCCCACTCCCGCTGTTCGGGGTGCTCGTCGAGCAGCAGGAACAGCCAGCCGAGCGTGGTGGCGGTGGTCTCGTAGCCCGCCACCATCAGGGTGAGCAGCTCGTCGCGGACCAACTTCCGGTCGTAGTCGGGCAGTTCGCTCGCGGCCCGGAGCAGCACCGCGATCAGGGTGGGTTCGTCGGCCTGCCCGGCGAGGGCGACGGCGTGTTCGGCGGCGCGGTCGGCGTCGGCAACGGCGCGGCTGAAGTCGAGCCCGGTCTCGCCGGTGGCGGGGGCGAACGCGGGGATGGCGGCAAGGCTGTCCCCGGCGGCGACCAGCTGCCGGTAGGTGGGCTCGTCCAGGGCCTGCGCGGTGAGCGCGCGCCAGATCACGTCGAGCGAGAAGTACCTCAGGTCGGCGTCGAGTTCGCGTTCCTCGCCGGTGTCGGCGGCGGCCCGCCAGCGGTCGGCGAGGGCGGCGACGGCGGCCCGCAGCTGCGGTTCGTAGGCGCGGATGCCGCGCACGGTGAACTGCGGTTGCAGCAGCTTGCGTTGACGCCGCCAGGGCTCGCCGGCGGCGCACAGCAGGCCGTCGCCGAGCAGCACCTTGGCGCGGTGGCCGTGCTTGACGTACGTGTCGGGTTCGCGGGCCAGCACCTGCTGGACTTCCTCGGCCCCGGCGACCAGCACCACCTGCCGCTCGCCGATCCTGAACCCGGCCACCGGGCCCAGCTTCTGAGCGGCCGTCAGCAGGTCGACCAGCCGCCCGCCGCCCGCCCGCCAGCGGACCAGCTCCTCGGCGTCGAGCTCCGGAAGGGTGCTGTCCGCTGCCGTCACCATCGCATCTCTCCCCTGCCGCCACGGTCCGAACAGCACCCACCCTAACGGAGCGTGGGCGCCCCGTGCCGGTCCGCAACCGCCGACCGGACGCCGACCCGGCAATTCGGGTGCGGTCGCGCGGCCTGCCCGCTAGCGTGGCGGCCATGAAGCGCGCTGCGATGCTGACGACGACGCCGGAGAGTGTCCCGGCGCGCTGACTGCTGCAGTGAGTTCAAGCCCCGGGGCCGAGCGCCCAGGGCTTTCGCATGTGCGGCCACCGGCGGCTCGTCCCCCTTCCGGTGAGGAGACCGCCGTGTTCGACCATCGCAAGCTGGGCCGCGAGTTGGGCCTGTTCGACACCGATCCGCTGATCGGTTCGGGTCTGCCGTTCTGGCTGCCGGACGGCGCCGCGGTGCGGCAGAGCCTGGAGGATTTCGTCCGCGCCCTGGAGCGCCGCGCGGGCTACCGGCACGTGTACTCCCCGGTGTTGGGCAAACGCGAGCTGTACGAGCTGTCCGGGCACTGGGCGCACTACCGGGACGACATGTTCCCGCCGCTGTCGATGAGTGACGACGACCAGCTGGTGCTGCGCCCGAGCCTCTGCCCGCACCATGCGGTGATGTTCCGCTCCCGCGCCCGCAGCTACCGTGAACTGCCGTTGCGGATGGCCGAGTTGGGCGACATGTACCGCTCCGAGCGGTCGGGGGTGCTGGGCGGGCTGACCAGGGTGCGGGCGATCCGGCTGAACGACGCGCACATCTTCTGCACCCTCGACCAGGTGGCCGAGGAGGCGCGCGGCGCACTGGAGTTGATCGCGGTGGCGTACCGGGCGATGGGCATCGTCCCGTCCCGCTACCGGCTCTCGCTGCCCGGCCCGGGCGGCAAGTACGTGGCCCGGCCGGAGCTGTGGGAGCGGGCGACCGCGCTGCTGGTGGAGGTGCTGGAGGAGCTGGGCGTGCCGTACGAGGAGGGCGTCGGCGAAGCGGCGTTCTACGGGCCGAAGATCGACGTGCAGGTGGTGGACGCCGCGGGCCGCGAGTCGACCCTGTCCACCGTGCAGGTCGACTTCCACCAGCCCGAGCAGTTCGACCTGCACTTCGTCGGCCCGGACGGGGCGCGGCACCGGCCGGTGATGGTGCACCGGTCGGTCGTCGGCAGCGTGGAGCGGGCGGTGGCGCACCTGATCGAGCGGCACGGCGGGGCGTTCCCGGCCTGGCTGGCGCCGGTGCAGTTGGCGGTGCTGCCGCTGGGCGAGGAGCAGGACGGCGCGGCGCGGGAGCTGGCGGCGCGCTGCCTGGAGCTCGACCTGCGGGCGGAGGTGCTGGGAGCGGACCGGGGTTCGCTGGGCGCCCGGGTCCGGGAGGCGCGGCTCGCGCCGTACCAGGTGGTGCTCGGTCCGCGCGAGGTCGCCGACGGCACCCTCGGGGTGCGGCTGCGCGACGGCCGGCGGCTCGATCCGCTGCCCGCCGGGGAGGTGCTGGCGCGGATCGGCGCGCAGGTCCGGGCGCACGCCGTGGAGCTGTGGTGACGGTGGCCGGGGTCACAGCGACGGCGTGACAAGTCCCACGCCGCCCGCCCGGCCGGGCGGGCGCCGATCCGTCCCGCGCCCGCCCCACCGGCCGCCGAAGTCCCCTTTATTCGGCGCTTATCCGCAGGTCGGGGGGCCGAACGGCCCTCGTGCCCGGGACCTTCGGCGTGGCATACTCCGGAGCCATGACCGGCATTCACGCGACCAGGGCCCTGCGGGGCGCGGTGTTCACCGCGCTCGCCGTGCCGCTGGCCGCGTTCGGCCAGGTGGTGATCACCGGCCGTGCCCTGCCGCTCACCCTGGTCGCGGCGGCCTGCCTCGCGGTCTTCCTGCTCGCGGTCCTGCTGGACGGCGCGCGCCGCCGCTTCCTGCTGCTGTCGGCGGTGCTGGTGCCGGTCGAGCTGCTGCTGAACACCGCCTTCAACCTCGGCCAGGACGCCTGTTCCCGGCCGATGCGCGGCGTGGACCTGCTGGTCTGCGGCGGCGACCGGGTCGGCGGCTCCGAACTGTTCGCGCAGTGGACGCACAACTCGGCGGGCCAGCTGCGCCTGCTGGTGCTGGGCGTGCACCTGGCGCTCGCGCTGGCCGCCGCGGCCTGGCTGCGGCTGGCCGACGCCGCCCTCGACGGGGTCGGCGAGGCGCTGCGCACGGTGGCCCGGGTACTGCCCCGCCGCTGGCGTTCGCTGCTGCTGGCGGCCCGCCCGGCCTGCCCGGCCGCGCTGCTGCCCCGGGCCGGCGCCGAGCCCGCCCCGCGCCGCCCGCAGGACGCCGTCCACACTCCCGCCCCGCGTCGCGGACCGCCGCAGCCGGCCTTCGCCTGCTGACGGTCCGCCGCTTCGCGCCTCGCGCCGCTCCCGGCCGTCTCCGGGCATCCCGCACTGCCCCACACCCCTTTTGACCCGCACCCCGCCGGGCCGCCCGCGCCTGCTCCCGTTCCGCCGAAACCACCTGTTCAGGTGGCCTCGCCGGCCGGAGCCGGGCCGCGTCGTGCCGCCCGCCGCCGGGTGCAGAGGAGACGGATCACCATGCCCAGCACCCACAAGTCCGCCAAGACCGTTTCGGCCCGCGAGCGCCTGAAGCAGGCCCAGCAGGCGGAGGCGCTGCGCGCCAAGCGCCGCCGCACCCTGACCATCGGCATCTCGGTGGTCGCGGCCGTCGCCGTGATCGCGGGCGGCACCACGCTCGCCGTCAACGCCTCCAAGGACTCCGACTCCGGCAGCAGCTCGACGGCGATCCCCGCCAACACCTCCGGCCCGGACAACACCGTGGTCGTCTACGGCAACCCGGACGCCCCGCACACCCTGGCCGTGTACGAGGACTTCCGCTGCCCGGTCTGCGAGATGTTCGAGACCGCGGCCGGCCCGACCGTCAAGGAACTCGCCGACCAGGGCCAGTACAAGATCGAGTACCACCTGGCCGCGTTCCTCGACAACAACCTCGGCGGCAAGGGCTCCAAGACCGCGCTGGCCGCGGCGGGCGCCGCGCTGAACGAGGGCGTCGACAAGTTCAAGCAGTTCCACGACGTGCTGTACGCCAACCAGCCCGAGGAGCGCGACGACGCCTTCGGCGACGTCAACCACATCCTGGAGCTGGCCGACCAGGTCCCGGGCCTGAAGACCGAGGCGTTCACCAAGGCCGTCACCGAGGGCACCTACAAGGGCTGGGCCACCAAGGTCGCCAACGCCTTCAACAAGAGCGGCGTCAGCGGCACCCCGACCGTCAAGCTCGACGGCAAGACGCTGAACGTGATCGGCCAGGACGGCAAGGCGCTCTCCGGCGAGCAGTTCGGCGCGCTGGTCAAGCAGACGATCGGCGGGTGACGCGATGACCACGGCCCACACCGGCCCGGTGGCGGCAAGTCGCCGCTTCTCCTGGCTGATCCTGCTGGCCGGGCTGCTCGGCCTGGCCGCGTCCGCCCAGCTCACGCTGGACAAGATCCGGCTGATCGAGAACCCGGCCTACCAGCCGAACTGCAACATCAACCCGATCATCAGCTGCGGCTCGGTCATGCGCACCGAGCAGGCCGAGGTCTTCGGATTCCCTAATCCGATCATCGGCCTGGCCGCGTTCGGCGCCCTCGCCGCCATCGGCGCGGGCCTGCTCGCGGGCGCCTCCTACCGCCGCTGGTTCTGGCTGTCCCTGCAGGGCGGAACGCTGGTCGGCCTGGGCTTCGTCGCCTGGCTGATCCACGAGGCGCTGTACGAGATCGGCGCGCTGTGCCCGTACTGCATGGTGGTCTGGGCCGTGGTCATCACCCTCTTCTGGTCCACCACGATCCACAACCTGCGCACCGGCGTCCTGCCCGCCCCGGCCGCCGTCCGCCGCTTCGCCGCCCTCCGGCACCAGTGGCTGGGCCCGGTCGCCGGCTTCCTGGTGGTCGCCCTGCTGATCCTGAACCGCTTCTGGTTCTACTGGTCGACGCTGATCTGACCGCCCCGAAAACGGCCGCCCCCTCGCCCGAGGGAGCGGCCGTTTCGCCGTTCCAGGCTCGGCCCGGCGTTCAGCAGATCCGCGGCGGCGAGGCCAGCGCCGCGGCCACCAGCGCCCGCACCGCGCGGTCGTCCAACTCGCCGCCGCACAGCACGACGCCGCGGAACAGCATCAGGCCCGCCCAGGTGTCGAGCAGGGTGTGGATGTCGGTGTCCTCGGGCAGCACGCCCCGGGCGACGGCGCGGCGCAGCACGGTGGCGGAGCGTTCGCGGCGGGGTTCGACGAGTTCGGTGCGCAGGCGGTGGGCGAGTTCGGGGTCGGTGGCGGCGTCCGAGATCAGCGCGGGCAGGATCGCCCGGACCTGCGGGGCGCCGTAGAGCCCGGCCAACGCCCGGGCCAGGGCGAGGATTTCGCGCGGGCTGTCGTCGAGGTCGTCGACCGGGATGTCCGGCAGCGTGGTGCGGACGGCGTCCAGGGTGAGGGCGGCCTTGTGCGGCCAGGAGCGGTAGACGGTGGCCTTGCCGACGCCCGCCTCCTGGGCGATGCCGCCGACCGTGGCCTTCGCGTAGCCGACCCGTGCCAGCACCCGCAGCGTGGTCGCCAGGATCCGTTCGCGGGCCGCCAAGTCCCTTACCGGAGCGCCCTGTTCGTCGGACACCGGGTGCAGGGTGCGCTTCTCCCCCATGGCTCAGCGACCGCCGCGCAGCCAGTCGGCGATCAGCTCGGCGATCCCGCCGCCGGAGCGCGCCCAGCGGACGTGGTCGCCGGCTTCGCCGGGTGCGGGCCGGTGGTGCCGGCGCTCCACCTTCGCGGCGGGGAGCTTGCCCACCAGGTGGTCGACCGCACCGGCGGGGGCGAGGCGGTCGTCGGGGAGGGAGACGGCGAGGACGGGCAGGTCGAGCGCGGCAAGGGCCTGCTCGTAGTCGAGATCGGCGCCGGCGGGCGCGAAGCGGCCGGTACGGCCGAGGCGGGCCCAGTCGCGCATCAGCCGGGCGGGCTGGCGGCCGCCGAAGCCGAGCCGGTGGCCGGGCCAGTAGCCCCACAACGTGGCGATCAGCGCGAGGAGTTGGGTGTTGGCCAGCACCCGCCAGCGGGCGGCGCCGGTGAAGCCGCGGAAGTCCACGGTGCCGGAGGCGACCAGTACCAGGCCGTCCACGGCCGCCGGTTCGCGCGCCGCGGCCAGCAGGGCGGCCTGCCCGCCGATGCTGTGGCCGAGCAGGAACAGCGGCACCTCGGCCCCGAACCTGGCCCGGGCCGCGGCCGTCACCGCGGGGAAGTCCCGGGCGGCCAGCGCGTGGTAGCCGTGCGTCGACCGGCGGTCGGGCGCCGGCCCGCTCTCGCCCTGTCCGCGCAGGTCGACCGCGACCACCGCGACCCCGCGCGCGGCCAACTCGGCGCAGAACGGCGCGTAGTAGCCGGCCGGCACGCCGAGCGCGGGCCACAGCAGCAGCACCGCCGTCGGCCCGCCGTCCGGCACCGTCACCGTCGCCGCCAGCGCCTCGGCGCCCGGCACCGGTATCCGCGTCCGCTCCGGTTCCATCGGCTCCCCCGCTCCCGTCTCCACCCGCGCCGCAGGTCGGAACGAGTCGTCTCGTTCCACGCTAGCGAGCGCCCTCGCGGGCCGTCAAGTACCCCTCCGACGAGCGGATTTGGGCCTTGCGGCGCGCTCCGCCCGGCGCATACGGTCGGAGCCTACTCGTCAGTCACTTCCAGCCCGGGAGGCCCCTGTGACCCGCCAATGGACCCTTCGGGAGAGCGTGACGGTGCGCGCGTCCGCCGAGTCCGTGTACGCCGCCGTCACCGATCTGCGGAACATGGCCCGCTGGAGCCCGGAGTGCATCGGCGTCCGCCGCCTGGGCGGCGGGCCGGTCGCCGTCGGCGCCCGCTTCCTCGGCTTCAACCGCAAGGGCCCGTTCCTGTGGTTCACCGACTGCCGGGTCACCACCGCCGAACCCTCCCGGGAGTTCGCCTTCCACGTGGGCGTCTTCGGCCTGTCGGTGGCCAGTTGGGGCTACCTGATCGAACCGGAGGGGCCCGACGCCGTCCGCGTCACCGAGTACTGGGAGGACCTGCGCACCGGCCCCGGCTCCCGCCTGACCGACCTGCTGGCCCGGGTCTTCTCCGGCACCCGCCCCGCCGACCGCGCGGCCCTCAACCGCACCGGCATGCGCGCCACCCTGGCCCGGCTGCGCACCGACGTCGAGCAGACCCGCCGCTGACCCCGCCCCGCCCTTCCCGTCCGAACGTTCAGCATCCGAACCCCTTGACCGGCCGCCCGTTCCCGGCTTAGCTGGCGGCCGCCCGGTGTAGTTCACGGGCGTCAAATCAACGACACGGGGGTCAAGTTGATCATCTCTCGCCTGCCCGCGCTCCGAACGGCCGCTGTCGCCGCCGCCGCGCTGGCCGTCAGCTGCACGCTCACCGCCGCCGCCCCGGCGACCACCGCGGACGCCGCCTCCGGCGCCCGGCTCACGCCGTTCACCCTCACCAGCCCGGACTTCCGCGACGGCGGCAAGCTCCCGGCCTGGACCGAGCTCGGCGGCCCCGGCACCGAGGAGGCGTCCTGCCACGGCAAGAACCTCGCGCCGCAGCTGGACTGGCGCAACGCCCCGGAGGGCACCGCCGGTTACGCCCTGCTGGTGAACGACCCGGACGCGCCGCTGGCCGGCGGCTGGCACCACTGGGTGCTGTACGACATCCCGGGCTCGGCCCACCGGATCGACGGCCACGGCAAGGTCCAGTTCACCTCGGGCACCAACAGCTACACCGCCTACGGCCTGCCGGTCCCCGGCTGGGGCGGCCCCTGCCCGCCCGCCACGGGCCAGCCCCACCACTACGTGTTCACGCTGTACGCGCTGTCCACCCCGACCCTCCCGACGGCCGGCCTGACGTACGAGCAGGTCACCGCCGCCATCGAGCCGTACGTCCTGGGCGCCACCAGCATCGTCGGCACCTTCCGCCGCACCCCCTGACGCCGCGTCGCCCACCGCCGTCCCGGTGTGGCACTCCGGCGTGTGCGGACACCCGCCCGTAGCCTGGGCGGGTGTCCGCACCCGTTCCCGCACGCACCGCAGCACGCGAGTTGTACGAGCGCACCGTCGCCGAGCTCGCCCCCGCCGCCGCCCGCAACCGCCTGGTCGAGCTGGTGGAGGCGGGCACCGCGCCCGTCGAGTCGCTGCGCCGGATCGCCGGCGAGGAGGACCGGATCATCCGCAGCGACCGGCGCTCGTTCGCCCTGCTCGCCGCCCGCTTCGCCGACTCCGGCCCGGCCGCCGCCCCGTTCTTCCTCGGCCTCGCGGAGGGCGAGGGCCAGGCCCTCGACCTGCTCCCCCCGTTCGCCGCCGCCGTCGGCCTCTCCCCCGCCGACCTGGCCGCGTACCGCCCCCGCCCGGCGGCGCAGAGCTACCCTCATTACCTCGCCTGGCTGGCCCAGTTCGGCGCCCTGAGCGAGACGGTGCTCGCCCTGCTCGCCAACTTCGGCTTCTGGGGCGGCTACTGCGCCCGCCTCGCCGCCGCCCTCCCGGAGCACTACGGCCTCTCCCCCGAGGCCACCGCCTTCTTCCGCTTCTTCGCCACCCTCCCCCCGGACTTCGAGGCCACCGCCCTCGGCCTGCTCCAATCCGCCCTGGACGCGGGCGAATCCGCCGACAGGGCCCGCCACGCCGCCCGTCTGATGCAGTCCTACGAGGCGTCCTTCTGGTCAGCGATGCTCTGAGCGACGGAGCCGGTCACCGTCCGCCGGCGATCAGCGCCAGGGCCTCCGACAGGCCCAACTCCTCGAAGCCGCACCGCAGTACGGCCCGCGCCGCCCCCGTCGCACACCCGTGCCGCAGGCGTCCCGGCGCAGCCGTCGGCCGACCTCCACCCCTTCGACCGGCGCTTCCTCGTCCACCTGATCCAGCCCGGCGAACCCCAGGAACCGCCCACCGCCGCGGAGTTGGACGGCCCACCGGCCCAACCGCGCGCGCCCGCCGACCCTTCCCGGTCGAGCACGCCGCCGAGGTGACAACACACCTCGGGGTCGGCGTTCAGCTCCGCCCAGCGGTCCAGGTCGTCGTCCCGCCACTGCCGCAACACCGGCCTGGGCGTGGCCAGTTCGACGAACTCAGCCGTGCCGCCCGCCCGCCAGCACCTCGGCCGCCAGCGCCTCCGCCGCGTCCAGCACCGCGCCGAGCGCCGCCGCGTCCACCCCGCCGGGGGCGAACAGCGCCTGCGCCCGTCGCTCGAAGTCCGTCGGCGCACAGGGTAGTTGACCGGCCGAGGCGATCGCGCCCTTCTCGTTCACCAGCCACCGCCCGGCCCGCGCGTGCAGGGCGTGCACCAGTAGCCCGACCGCCCGGAACAGGCACCCCTGCACGTACCCGGCGTCGCCGCGCCGCGCCCCCTTCCGGGCGACCGCCAGCGTGAACGGCACCTCCCACCCGGCGTCCGCCTCCAGCCTGCGCGTCAACTCGGATGGGAATTCCCGTACTTCGTCCTGAAGCTCCGTCAGTGTGCCGTCCTGCTCGGCGAGTACCAGCCCCAGCGCCAGTTCGCCGACGTACGTGTAGGACGGCACACCGTACGGGTGCCCTGCCTGCTGCCCGCCGACGTACCGGCCGGCCCGGGCCTCTGCGGCGTAGCGGCGGACCCGGTCGACGTCCCGGTAGATCCAGTCCACCCGCGCCGGGCCGATGTCCAGCCACGCGCCGCCGTCGACCCACGGCCCCCAGCCGCCCGGTTCGGTCACCTCGACCGGGCGGCCGCAGAGTTCGGCGGCGAGGCGACGCAGCGCGGCGGTGTCGAGTTCGCCGGCCCGGTAGTACAGGCCGAGGTCGTAGTCGGATCCGGCGGCGTGCGCCCCGCGTGCCCGGCTGCCGCCGAGGCAGACGCCGACGATGCCGCCGATCCCGGCCAGCCGTTCGGCGATCCGCCGCAGTTCGGCCTCGCTCAGTTCGCTGTTCTCGTTCATCGCCGTCAGAATGCCGTACCGCGCCCGCCCCGGCGAGGAGGTTTCGTCCCGGCGGGCGCGGACCGCCGGCCGGTGGCTCAACCCATCGTGCAGGCAACCCCGTTGAGGGTGAATCCGGTGGCCGCGGCGGTGTTCCCGGTGTGGTTGGCGTTGAACCCGAAGCTGGTCGATCCCCCGGCCGGAACGGCCGCGTTGTAGCCCAGGTCGCTCGCCGTGACCTGCCCGCTCGCCGGCGTGACGGTGGCGTTCCAGGCGCTGGTGACGCTCTGCCCGGCGGGCAGCGTGAACTTGACCGACCAGCCGTTGACGGCGCTGCCGCCGGTGTTGGTGACGGTGACGTTCTCGGTCAGGCCGCTGTTCCAGGCGTTGACCTGGGTGCTGACCTTGCAGCCCGTCCCCGAGGGCGGGGTGGACGGGGAGGAGGACGAGGACGGCGAGGGCGATCCGGCCGCGCCGCCGAGCGCGGTGACGGCCGCGTTGTAGGCCGACTTCGGCAGGTAGTTGTTGTCGTACATGGTGGCGGCGCCGTACCCGCTGAACGCCCCGGGGATCCACGAGTCGGCGTCCCCGACGCCCCACTGCGAGACGCCCACGCAGCGGCTGACGGCCAGGCAGTTGCCGATCACGGTGGCGTAGTCGGTGGCCTGCTGGGCCAGGTTGGCGGCACTGGCGGGGGTCTGCATCCGGTCGTCGAGTTCGGTGATCGCGACGTCGAGGCCGAGCGCGGCGAAGCGCTGGATGTTGGCCTTCATGCTGCTGGGGACCTGGCCGACGATGAAGTGGCTCTCCAGGCCGACGCCGTCGATCGGCACGCCCTGCGACTTGAGCGAGGAGACCAGCTGGTACATGGCGTCGCTCTTGGCGTTGAGGCCTTCGATGTTGTAGTCGTTCAGGTAGAGCTTGGCGTTCGGGTCGGCTGCCCGCGCGGTGCGCAGCGCGTCGGCGATGTAGTCGGCGCCCATGGCGTTGTAGAAGACGCTGGTGCGCAGTGAACCGTCTTCGTTGAAGGGCTCGTTGACGACGTCCCAGGCGTAGAGCTGGCCCTTGTAGTGGGTGGCCTCGGTGGTGATGTGGTTCTCCATCGCGGCCTTCACCTGGCCGGTGGGGAGGTTGCTCACCCAGGACGGCAGCTGGCTGTGCCAGACCAGGGTGTGGCCGCGCACCCGCATGCTGTGGGCCTTGGCGAAGGAGACGATCTGGTCGCCGGGGCCGAAGTTGAAGTTGTTGGCGGAGGATTCGGTGGTGTCCCACTTCATCTCGTTGCCGGGGGTGACCATGTCGAACTGGGTGCCGGCGACGGCGGTGAGCGCGGGGGTGTTCAGGTTCGACTGGGTGATGGCGGTGCCGAAGTAGCTGCCTTTGGCCTCGGCGAGGTCGCGCAGGGTGGTGCCGGCGGCTCCGGCGGGGCCGCTGCCGAGGGTGGCGGCGGCGAGCAGTCCGCCGGCGGCGGCGAGGGCGAGCGCGGCGAGGGCGGGCCCGCGCCGGCCTGCTGCGCGCAACTGTGCAGCCATGGTTCGTCCTTCCGGGGGTGGGTGGGTGGACGGACCGTACGGTCGGCCGCCCGCCCCGGGCAACGGCCCGCCGTCACCGCCGACTGCCCTGCCGGCCACGGCAGTTGATCGCCCCGGCCCGCCGCCGACACCCCCGACCTGCGGCGGCCCGGGAACGGCGGAGCGGCCGCCGCCCGGCGCTCCGGGTGTCGGCGGCCGCTCCAAGTACCGGTGCGGGGGCGAAAGTTACAGCGCGTCGGCGCTCAACGCGCTTTCCTCGCGGACGAGTTCCTTGCCCATGCAGATGCTGAGCTCGTGGTCCTTGTAGTAGCCGAACTTGCGGATGTCGGCGTACCCCTCGGAGGTGTACAGGCCGATCGCCTCGGGCTGCAGGGTGCCGGTCTCCAGCACCATCCGGGTCCGCCCGGCGGCGATCGCGGCCCGCTCCAGGTGGCGCAGCAGCTCCCGGGCGTACCCCTTGCCGCGGGCGGCGGGGACGACGTACATCCGCTTGAGCTCGGCGTCGCCGTCGCGCAGGCCGTCCTCGTCGCGCTCCTTGACCCGCCATCCGCCGCAGGCCACCGGTTCGCCGTCCGCGTAGCCGATCACGAACAGCCCGGCGGGCGGGTCGAAGTGGTCGGTGTGCACGGCGGTCTGGTCGCCGTCGCCGTATCGGACGACGTACTCCTGCTGCACTTCGTCGGCGAGCTTCTGGGCGTCGGGGTGTCCGAAGCCCGTGGTGCGGATCTCCATGCCAGCCAGGGTACGGGCCGCCGCCGGGCGGCCGTGCGGGGGGCGGTCGAACCCGGAGCCGTTCCCGGCCGGTGGTCGAGCCGCCGTTCGGGCGGCCTTGGAAGATCCACCCGCTTGCCGCACACCATCATCTATTACTTTTTGTCACGATGAAGACACTTTCTGTCATATTGTCCCCGCCCCCGTGAAGGAGCGTCCCGTGATTCTCTCCATCTCCGGCATCGTCCTGTTCGGCGTGATCGCCTTCCTGTTCTTCCGGCGGGACGGGCTGAAGATCTCCCACGCCCTGGTCTGCGCACTGTTCGGCTTCTACGTCGCGGGCTCCTCGATCGCCCCGAGCATCCAGGCGGGCGGCGCGAGTCTGGCCAGCCTGATCGGCGGCCTGAGGTTCTGACCGGCCCCGGTTCCGCACGGCCCGGGCGCGGCAGTCCCACCGCCCCGGGTCGTCCCGTTCTCAGCTGATCCCCGTCCCCCGCCCACGCCCCCGCCTCGGGAGTCCGCATGTCCTTCACCCGCCACTTCAACCGGGGCCGCGACCTCGCCCGCTCGGCCGGCGACCACGCGGCCGACGTGTTCGCGCCGCTGACGCTGATCGGTCGCGGCCTGCGCCGCCATGCCGACTGGGCCAAGGCCCGCTGGGCCGCCACCCCGAAGGAGCGGCGCGGCCCGACGCTGCTGGTCGGCGCGGCCGTCACGGTCGGCGTCTTCCTGCTGCCGCACGGCCCGCTGCTGGCCCTGGTCGCCCTGCTCGCCTCGGCCGCCTGGGTCGGCCGCAGCCCCAAGTCCGCGCCCGAGCCCGAACCGGACCTCGCCGAGGTCAAGCTGACCGCGCTGTACGCGGCGCTCACCCCGTACCTCGGCGGCCTCGACGAGCCCTTCGCGCTGTACCGGCTGGACGGCGAGTGGCGGGCGGCGTTCTCCGGCTGGGAGTTCGACGCGGACGGGCGGCTGAGCGCGCTGGAGATCTCCTACCCGGCGTACTTCACCGACACCGAGCCCGCCGCCCGGGCCCGCATCGAGCAGGTGGTGCAGGGCAAGGCGGGCCGCTCCCGGGAGTACCGCTTCGACTGGGACGAGGAGATCAACCGGCTGCGGGTGAGCGCCCTCGCCCCGCTGCCCGCCGACATCGTGGCGCAGCGCTTCGTCACCGCGCCGGGCGAGATCGTGCTCGGCTTCACCGACGGCGCGGGCAGCAACCGCACCATCCCGATCGAGCAGGGCGGCGCGACCGAGCAGCAGCCGCCGGTGGTCTGGCGGGTCGGCCCGCGCTCGGCGGAGCCGCACCTGCTGGCACTCGGCGCGGCCGGGTTCGGCACCTCGACGCTGCTGCGGTCGATCGCGCTGCAGGCGCTGCCGTACGGGGACCTGGTGGTGGTGGACGGTGCCAGCACCGGCGAGCACGCCTGCCTGGTGAACCGTCCGGGCGTGTACACCGTGGAGACCAGCCTGCACGGGGCGCTGGCCGCGCTGGAGTGGGTGGCGAAGGAGACCGAGCGGCGGCTGATGGCGCTGAACGCGGCCCGGCACCACGGGGTGGCGGCGCCGGCGGACGTCACCCGGCCGCTGTGGATCCTGCTGGACCACCTCACCGAGCTGTCCGAGCTGGCCCACGCCGAGGGCCGCACCGACCCGCAGGAGCTGCTGGAGCTGCCGCTGCGGCACGGCCGGGCGGCCCGGGTCACGGTGGTGTTCGTGGACGACCTGGAGGCCCGCGACCGGATCTCCGCCACCGTGCACACCAGCACCCGGGCCCGGGTGGTGCTCGGCCCGGTCACCTCCGAGTCCGGCTCGGCCGCCCTGGGCGTGCCGCTGGACATCGCGCCCGCCGCGCACACCCCGCCCGGCCGCGGCTACGCCCGGATCGGCACGGCGGCCCCGGTCCGGGTGCAGGTCCCGGTGACGGTCGACCCGCTGGACGACGAGGCCCCGCAGGCGCTGCGCGAGGCGGTGATCGCGCTGCTCCCGCACCGCGACTCCCGCACCGAGGCCCCCGCGGCCGCCGAGCCGGAGCCCGCGGCCGAGCCCGAGCCGGAGCCCTCCGAGGTGCGGCTCACCAAGGACGCCTCCCCGGCGCAGCCGCGCCCGGCCTGACGGCCCCGCGGTGCGGTCGCTTTTTCTCCTGCTGAAACTGCACAAAATGTGACACGCCGGGTGATATCACCGCTCAGATGTGACAAATCGGGCGACCATGGGTACAAACAGGGGCGGCACGACAGGCGACGTATGTCCCAGGACGGGAATCTTCGTCGGAGGTCGGGCGTTGGACCCATCGACGAAGACAGCGACCACTAGTCCTGTGGGCAAGAAGCCCGGGAGGCACGATTCATGAGCGAGCGAGCTCTCCGCGGCACGCGACTCGGGGCGACCAGCTACGAGACCGACCGCGGCATTGACCTGGCACCGCGCCAGACCGTCGAGTACGCATGTCAGAACGGACACCGCTTCGAGGTGCCGTTCTCGGTCGAGGCGGAGATCCCCGTGGTGTGGGAATGCCGCTTCTGTGGCCAGGAGGCCGCACTCCTCGACGGCGAGGAGCCCGAGGAGAAGAAGACCAAGCCGACGCGCACCCACTGGGACATGCTGATGGAGCGCCGGACGCGCGAGGAGCTGGAGGAGGTCCTGGCCGAGCGCCTGGCCGTGCTCCGCTCCGGCGGGATGAACCTGGCGGTCCACCCGCGCGATTCCCGCAAGTCCGCCTGACGGCGGACGACAGCACCACTGCCGAAGGGCCCCGGGAACTCCGGGGCCCTTCGGCGTTGCCGCGTGCGTGCCGGGCACCACGCGTGGCTGGGCACGCCGCCGGGTGCGCACCCCGGGGGCGCGCACCCGGCGAAGGGGCTCAGGGGGCGATCGGCGGCCGGTACTCGGTGTCCGGGCCCTGCGGCTGGCTCGGCGGGTCGACGACCTCGCCCTGGACGACCTTGCCGTCGGGGCGGTGGATGCGCAGCTGCTCCTGCAGGCGCATCGCGTCGGCGAACCGGTCCGCGCCGACCGGGGCGGTGGAGCGCAGCACGCTGCCGGTGAGGCGGCGGGCGGCGGCCCGCCACAGGGCGCGGGTCGGCGGGAGCAGCAGGGTGGCGGCCAGCAGGTCGGAGAGGAAGCCCGGCAGGATCAGCAGGACGCCGGCCAGCACCGTCATCGAGGTGCCGGTCTGCGGCTGCGCGGACTTCGGGTCCTTGGAGAGTTCGACGGCGGCGCGGAACGCCCGCACCCCGGCTCGCTTGATCACGGTGCCGCCCAGGAACACCCCGGCCACCAGCAGCACCAGGGTCAGGAACCAGCCCACCCACCCGGCCACCACGGTGACCAGCCAGATCTCCAGTACCACCCAGGCGGCGATCAGCAGCGGCAGGAACCGGGCGAGGCGCCCGCGCCGGGTCGGACGGGCCGGGGTTGCTTGCTGGGACACGGTACGGATCCACTCCAACGCGGTGCTCTCAGGTGCGGCCGGCGGCTCCGGCGGCGTTCACGGCACCACCCTGCACAACGGCCCGGCGCCGCCGCATGTTCCGGCGGCCCGGCCCGTCCGCGCCCTGCCGGCCCGTACCGGCCCGGTCAGGACCGCTTGGCCGCCCGGCGCCGCTGCCACCCGGCGGCGGCCGCGACGCCGCAGGCCAGCAGGCCGCCGAGGGCGAGCACCCACTCCGGCCCGGCGCCGACCTTGTCGGCGATCGTCTGGCTGTCGCGCAGCGGCACCACGGCGTTCAGCACTTCCTGGTCGAGTTCCGCGGTGCGCTGCTGGACCTCGCCGTCGGGGGTGATCACGGCGCTGACGCCGCTGGTGGCGGCGATCAGCACCGCGCGGCCGTGCTCGACGGCGCGCAGCCGGGACATCGCCAGCTGCTGCTCGGTCTGCCCGGTGCGGTTGTAGGTGGCGTTGTTGGTCTGCACGACCAGCACCCGGCCGCCCTGGTTGACGGTGTCGCGGACGATCTCGTCGTAGGCGACCTCGAAGCAGATCACGTCGCCGATCCGGGCCGGGCCGAGGTGCATGACGCCGCTGCCGGTGCCGGGGTAGAAGTCGCGGGCGACCCGCTGCAGGCGGGTGATCACCTTGGAGAGTTCGGCGCGGAACGGCACGTACTCGCCGAACGGCACCGGGTGCTGCTTGGTGTAGGACTCCCCCGGGCCGGAGACCGGATCCCAGACGATGCCCTCGTTGCGGACGTGCTGCTCGTCGGGGCCGTCGACCAGGGCGCCGACCAGGGTGGGGACGCCGATGGTCTTCACGGCCTGGTCGATCCGGGCGTAGGCGGCCGGGTCGGTGAACGGGTCCAGGTCGGAGGCGTTCTCCGGCCAGATCACCACGTCGGGCTTGGGCACCTTGCCGGCGGCGACGTCCGCGGCGAGCTGCTCGGTGGCGCCGGCGTGGTTGTTCAGCACCAGCATCGGGCGGCCGAGGAAGTCCATGCCGGGGCGGTCCACGTTGCCCTGGACGACGGCGACCTTCACGGTGTCGGCGGCGGTGGTCGGCACCGGCACCGCGTAGCCGATCAGCACCAGCGCGACGGCGGCCAGGCCGCCCGCGACGGGGCGCCAGGGCAGCGCGGCGGCGTCGCCGGAGCGGCGGGCCCGCAGCGCGCACAGCGCGGCCCAGGCCAGCAGCGTGCCGCAGGAGGCCACCGCGAAGGTGACCAGCGGGGCCCCGCCGAGCGCGGCGAGCGGCGTGAACGGGCTGGCGGTGTTGGCGAAGGCGAGCCGGCCCCACGGGAAGCCGCCGAACGGCAGCCGGTCGCGCGCCCACTCCTGGGTGACCCAGAGCATCGCGCCCCACAGCGGCCAGCCGCGCAGCTTGGAGGTGAGCGCCAGGCCGGCGCCCATCAGCGCGAGGAACAGCGCCTCGATCGCGGACAGGCCGATCACGCCGTCCCAGCCCACCACCCGCAGCCAGGACAGCAGCACCACGAAGAACGGCACCCCGAACACGAAGCCCAGCCAGGCCCCGTGCCGGGCCCGCCGGCCCCGGGTCAGCAGCGTCAGCGCCGCCACCCCGAGGATCGACAGCGGCCACACGTCGTACGGCGGGAACGCGAACGCCATCACCGTCCCGGCCGCGGCGGCCAGCCCGGTGCGGGCCCACCATCCGCCGCGGCCGGGGCGCCGGGGCGCCTCGTCCGGTTTCAGGTCGGCCACCGGGCGCTCCTGCGAAACGGGCAGTGCCACCTGCGCACCATCTCTCTGCTTCGTACGACGTTCCCCGAAAGGTACCTCACTCGTTCGGGTGGGCCGCTCAGCCCTGACGGCTATGGACGGTACGTCCGCGAACGACGGTGCGCAGGCAGGTCGGGAGGGGTTCGCCGGGGGTCAGGTCGGGCAGGCCGGGGGTGCCGGAGCGGGGGTCGGTGGACCAGCCGGCGATGCGGGTGTCGGGGGCCTGGACGACCAGGTCGGTGGTGGCCCAGACGGCGTAGGAGGCGATCGCGCCGGGCACCAGCACGCCGTCGGCGTCGTGGCCGAGGGCGCGGCGGCCGCCCCGGGTGTGCGCGGTGAACGCGGCGCGCACCGAGATCCGGTGCTCGGGGGTGCGGTGGAAGGCGGCGGCGCGGACGGCGCCCCACGGGTCGAGCGGGGTGACGGGCGCGTCGGAGCCGAAGGCCAGCGGGACGCCGACCCGCAGCATCGCCGCGAACGGGTTCAGCCGGGCCGCGCGCTCGGCGCCGAGGCGCTCGACGTACATGCCCTCGGGGCCGCCCCAGGCGGCGTCGAAGGCCGGCTGGACGGAGGCGGTGAGGCCGAGTTCGGCGAACGCGGCGAGGGTCTCGGGGGTGAGCGCCTCGGCGTGCTCGACGCGGTGCCGCATCGCCTTGACGCGCTCGGCGCCCAGCTTGTCGCCGGCCGCCCGGACGCCCTCCACCACGGCGCCGATCGCGGCGTCGCCGATGGCGTGGAACCCGGCCTGCAGGCCGGCCTCGGTGCAGGCGGCGACGTGCTCGGCGATCTGCTCGGCGCTCAGGTAGGCGACGCCGGTGTGGTCGGTGTCGGCGTACGCCTCGTGCAGGCAGGCGGTGTGCGAGCCGAGCGCGCCGTCGACGAACAGGTCGCCGCCCGCGCCGACCGCGCCGAGCCGCTTCGCGGTGGCCACCCCCTCGGGGCCCAACTCGCCCCAGTAGCCGAAGACTTCGGGCCCGTCGGTGTCGGCGGCCAGGGCCAGCAGGGCGGCCAGGTCCTCGGCGGAGGAGATGTCGGGGCCGGCGCACTCGTGCAGCGCGCCGATGCCGAGCTCGGCGGCCCGGCGCAGCGTGGCGAGCTGGGCGTCGCGGCGCTGGGCGGGGGTGAGGTGGTCGAGGGCGGCGCGGCGGACGGCGTGGTGGGCGTCCTGGGTGAGCGGGCCGTCGGCGGAGTACCCGGCGCGGTCGGCGAGGGTCGGGACGAGGGCGCGCAGGGCGCTGCTGGCCAGGGCCGAGTGGACGTCGGTACGGGAGAGGTAGAGCGCGGCCCCGCCGGCGGCGGCGTCGAGTTCGTCGAGGGTGGGGGCGCGGTGCTCGGGCCAGCGGGTCTCGTCCCAGCCGTGGCCGAGCAGGACGCCGTCGGAGCGGCCCGCGGTGAAGGCGGTGACGGCGGCGAGCGCGTCGGCGAGCGAGGCGGCGCCGGTGAGGTCGAGGCCGGTGAGGGCGAGGCCGGTGGAGGTGGCGTGCACGTGGGCGTCGACGAACGCGGGGGTGACCAGGGCGCCGTTCAGCTCGACGATCTCGTCGGCGACGTCGGCGTAGGCCTCGGCGGCGCCGTCGCTGCCGACCCAGGCGATGTGTTCGCCCTCGACCAGCATGGCGGTGGCGAAGGGGTCGGCGGGGCTGTAGACGTTGCCGCCGCGCAGCAGCACGGTCCGGTCGGTGCGTTCGGTCATGGCGTCCAGTCTCGCACCACGGACACCCTGCTCAGAGCTTCGGGGGGCGGGCCTCGTACGGGGTGGACAGGACCACGGTGGTGCGGGTGGAGACGCCGGCGGCGGCGCGGATCCGGGCGAGCAGGTCCTCCAGGTCGCCGGGGGTGGGGACGCGGACCTTGAGGATGTAGTTCTCGTCGCCGGCGACGCTGTGGCAGGCCTCGATCTCGGGGAGGGCGACCAGGCGTTCGGGGGTGTCGTCGGGGGCGCTCGGGTCGAAGGGCTTGACCGAGATGAACGCGGTGAGCGCCAGGTCGACGGCCTCGGGGTCGACGATGGCGGTGTAGCCGCGGATCACGCCGCGCTGTTCGAGGCGGCGCACCCGCTGGTGCACGGCCGAGGTGGACAGGCCGGTGGCCTTGCCCAGGTCCGTGTAGCTCATCCGTCCGTCCTGCAGCAGCAGCTGGACGATGCGCTGGTCGAGTTCCTCCACAAGGCGTCAACCTACTCGATGACGGCGGGGCCGCGCAGGCCGGTCCTCGGGGGCGCATTCGGGGGGCACATGCCAACGGAATGTGGCAAGGAACACACATGGTGCATCACCGTGCGCCGGAGCGCAGGGTTATGACGCGCCGTCAAGGGGAAGTGCTGCTGGTGGCCCGGACAACGAGAGACTCCGGCCCGATCCGAGGGGGATCAGATGCCTTCCACCGACCAGCGTCCCGACGTCGAGGACGAACCCCGCGCGCCCGAGCCGTCCTTGGGGACGGACCCGGGCGCGGCCGACACCTGGGAGATCGTCCGGGTGCACTGCCCGGCCTGTGACCGCCCGATCGCGTTGATCGGGGACGAGGAGAGCCTGCCGCAGCACGCGGTGCTGCCCTCCGCGTGGAACCCCTTCCAGTCGGCGATCTGCCGGGGCACCGGCGCGCCGACGGCCGACCTGCCCGAGAGCGTGGACCAACCGGAGCAGGACGGCTTCGAGAACCTGGTGACGCTGCCGACGGCGCTGGACTGGCGCACCCAGCCGTTCTCGCACGCGGGCACCCACCGCGCGGTGCGGGCGCTGCTGCCCGCGCAGCGCGACCGCCGGGCGGCCTGAGCACCGCTCTCCCGTCGAGGGCGCCGCGGCGCGACGCCCTCCGGGATCCCGCAGCCGGCCGCGTAGGCTGGCCGGATGACCGACGCCTTCCCCGACCTGTCCGCGCTCGCCGCGGGCCTGCTCGCGCTGCCGCCCTCGCTGGGCCCGGTGCGGCTGGTCGCGGTGGACGGGCACGCCGGTTCCGGCAAGACCACGTTCGCGGGGCGGCTGGCGGCGGCGCTCGGCGGTGCGCCGGTGGTGCACCTGGACGACCTGGCCACCCACCGGGAGCCGTTCGGCTGGGTGGACCGGCTGCGCGACCAGGTGCTCCGGCCGCTGGCGCGGGGCGGGTCGGCCCGGCACGGCGTGTACGACTGGACGGCACGGGAGTTCGGCTCCGTGCACGAGGTGCCGCCGGCGCCCGTGGTGCTGCTGGAGGGGGTGGGCGCGGGCCGGCGGGCGGTGCGTCCGGCGCTCGCGGCGCTGCTGTGGATGGAGTTGGACGCGGTGGCGGCGCGGGCCCGCGGGGAGTTGCGCGACGGTCCGGAACTGGCCGAGTTCTGGGCGGGTTGGGCGGTCGCGGAGCGGGCGCACTTCGCCGCCGATCCGAGCCGTCCGTACGCCTCGCTGCGGGTCGACGGGATCACCGGGCGGATCGTCGGGGACACCCTGAGTGAACCCCTTGAACCGCTCTTGACCTGCGACGTCGCCAGGATCTAAGTTCTGCGTGTCGCGGAATTCAGTTGAATCCGCAACCACAGACACGGCGTCTCCGACTTGTTCCCCCGTGAGCCGGAGACGCCGTTCCCTTTCCCGCCGGAAGCGGCGCGGGCCCCAACACCCGATCGTCTCGCGCCATTTGACCCGCGCGGCACCCTTACGGATCAGCTCCGCGCCGGTACCATGCCCACGCAGGCGCGTTTGAAGCGGCCCGAGGTCTGGCGGGGGGCGTCAGTGACGGTGGAGAGTTCCGGCGGCAAAGGGTCCGCCGCGGCGGGGCCGGATCCGGAGGCCGACCGCTCCTGGTCGCGTGCGATGGACGCCTACACGGCGGGCTCGTACGCCCGGGCCGAGGAGGAGTTCCGGGCGGCGGTGCGGGTGGATCCGGGCATGGCGGACGCCTGGCTGGGGCTGCACGCGCTGCGCAGCGACACGGCGGGCGCGCTGCTGGCGATGCACCGGCACCGCGAGCGGTTCGGCGAGCAGCGCGAGCGCCACCGCCGTCCGCTCAGTTCCTGGTACTGGCTGGGCTGGTGGGTGCAGCCGGTGCTGGAGAGTGCGCAGGACCTCGCCCTGGCGCACGCCTCGCACTGGCTGGACGGCCGTCATCTCACCGAGCTGGACCAGGCGTTGGCGGCCTGCCCGACGCCGGAGCAGGAGCCGGCGGTGCGGTTCCTGCACGCCTGTCGCTCCTATCTGCTGAAGGACTGGGAGCAGTTGATCCGGGACACCGACCGGCTGCTCGACGATCCGGTGCTGGGTATCGAGGCCGGCCTGTTCGCGGGGATGGCCCGGGTCCGGCTCGACATGTGCGCGCAGGCGCAGCGCCCGCTGGCGGCGTCGCTGGCCCGGTGCCGCTCCGAGCAGCCGCAGCGCAAGGAGCTCCGCTACTGGCTGGGCCGGGCGTACGAGGGCGCGGGGCGCAGTGCGGCGGCGCTGCCGCTGTACCGGGCGGTGCACCGGGCCGATCCCGCGTTCATGGACACCGAGCAGCGGCTGGCGGCGATCGCCGCCGAGGACGGGCTGCTGGAGGGCGCCGCGCTGGGCGAGTACGGCGAGTACCGGGGCACGGCGGTGGAGACGGCCGTCGAGCCGTCCCTCGATCCCGCGCCGGAGCCGGTGGAGGAGGTCGGGCCGGAGCGGGCGCAGCCGCCGGCCGGGGAGCCGCGCGGCGGGCAGCTGGCCGAACGGGCGTCCGGCGCTTCGCCGTTACCCCTGCGGCTGGGCAACTGGCCTGCGGCGGCGGCGATTCCGCCGACCGGTCCGAACCCGGCGCCGGCCGCCCGGCTGGAGCTGGACCAGGCGCTGGCGGAGCTGGAGGCGATGGTCGGCCTCGACCCGGTGAAGCGTCAGGTGCGGGCGCTGTCGGCGCAGTTGAGGATGGCGCGGCTGCGCGCGGACCGGGGGCTGCCGGTGCAGCCGCCGAAGCGGCACTTCGTGTTCTCCGGGCCGTCGGGCACCGGCAAGACCACGGTGGCGCGGATCCTCGGCCGGGTCTTCCACGCCCTCGGCCTGCTCTCCGGGGACCACCTGGTGGAGGCCCAACGCGCCGATCTGGTGGGCGAGTTCCTCGGCCAGACGGCGGTCAAGGCGAACGAGCTGATCGACTCGGCGCTGGACGGCGTGCTGTTCATCGACGAGGCGTACTCGCTGGCCAACTCCGGCTACAGCAAGGGCGACGCGTTCGGCGACGAGGCGCTGCAGGTGCTGCTGAAGCGCGCCGAGGACAACCGGGACCGGCTGGTGGTGATCCTGGCCGGCTACCCGGAGGGCATGAACCGGCTGCTGGCGACCAACCCGGGCCTGAACTCGCGGTTCACCACCCGGGTCGACTTCCCGTCCTACCGGCCGTCCGAACTCGCGGAGATCGGCGGGCAGTTGGCGCACACCGACGGTGACGAGTGGGACGTGGACGCGGCCGAGGAGCTGGCGTCGATCTGCGGACACGTGGTCGCCGAGGGCTGGATCGACCAGCTCGGCAACGGCCGCTTCGTCCGCACCCTGTACGAGAAGTCCTGCGCCTACCGGGACTTGCGGCTCTCCGCGCTGCGCGGCGTCCCGTCCCGCGAGGACCTCGCCACGCTGCGACTGCCCGATCTCCTCCAGGCCTACGGCGAGTTGATCGACGGCCGGCAGTGACGGAGCGCGGTCGCGCCGGTCAGCCGTGCACGACGGTGCGGCCGGCGATGACCCAGGCGTTGGCCGGGGTCGGGGTGCACTTGGTGGCGCGCGGCGGGTTCTCGGGATGCAGCAGGTCGGCGCCGGCCCAGCCCACCCGGAGGTGGCCCTCGGCGTCGGCCGGGTAGAAGCTGAGTCCGGTCTCGGGGTGCCAGCCGGCCGGCCCGGTGGTCGGCGCGCCGCCGTCGGCGGGGGTGACCAGGGCGCTCGCCACGGGGCCGGTGACGGTCACGACGCCGCCGTCGACGACCAGGCAGTCCACGTCGAACTCGACCCGGACGGTGCCCTCGCCGTCGAAGACGTGCTGGGCGACGACGTGTCCGCGGGTGCGGCCGTTGTCGGTGCGGGCCTCCACCTGGGCGGTGAAGCGCTGGCCCGGGTTGGGGCCGGGGCCGTTCTGGTTGAGCAGCGTCCAGCTGTGCACGCCCAGGTGCCGGCCGGAGTCCTGGGCGGCCGCGGCGGGGCCGGCGGCAGCGGCGATCAGCGTCGCCGTCGCGGCGGCGGCCAAGGCGGCGGAAACGTACTTACGCATCGTCAATCCTCCATGCTGACACGGGAGTCGGGCACCTCGCCCGACACCCGCAATCCTTCCGCCCCGGCCGCCGCGCGCCCTCCGCCCGGGGCAGGAACCTCCGTCGGCACGGCGGACGAGAGCCGCCTCCTCCCGGCGGACGGCGCGGTGGGCGCGGTGTCCACCGGGAGGAGGACGCACCCGCCGGGCGCGGGCTCAGGACGCGGGGGCGGCCGCCTGGGCTCCGGTCAGGTAGGCGGTGAGGATGCGGCGCAGGCGGGGTTCGACCTCGACGATCGCGTGGCCGAGGCGGGGGTCGGAGGCGTAGAGGGCCCGGATCTCGGGGCCGGGGGTGGCGATCTGCCAGAGCGCGCCGGCCAGGCCGGTCGCGGTGGCGGCGAGGTCGAGCACCTGCTGCTCGCCGAGGCCCAGCAGGCGGTTCAACTCGGCTCCGATCAGGGCGACTTCGTCCAGGGTGACGAGCTTGAAGGCGCGCACCGCCTCCAGTGAGACGTTGCGCTCCAGGTTGAGCGGGGCCTGGGCGAGCAGGTCGCAGAACATCGGGCGGGCCGACAGGGTCGCGGCGAGCAGGCCGGCGACCTCGGCGGGGCCGGCCTGCGCGCGGGCGGCGAGCTCGGCGCGCAGCGCGGCGGACCACTCGCGCCAGCCCTGGGCGGTGAGTTCGAGGAAGATCTGCTCCCTGGTCTCGAAGTACCGCAGCAGCGCCGACTTGTGCATGCCCACTTCGGCGGCGATGTCGGTGAGGGTGACGTCGCGGATGCCGCGTGCCTCGCCGAGCGCCCGGGCCGCGTCCAGGATCGCCCCTTCGCGTGCCTGTTTGGCCTCGGCGCTGCGCGCCCGTCGGAATGCCGGCTGACTCATGGGGCCATCATAGAAGCCGCTAACGCAACGCCGTTGCGCTAATAAGAGAACAGTGTTTTACTAAACCCATGAGCGAAGAAGCGAGCACCACTCAGCAGCAGGTCTGGTTCATCACCGGCTCCTCCCGCGGCTTCGGCCGCGCCCTGGTCGACGCCGTCCTCGCGGCGGGCGACCTGGTCGTCGCCACCGCGCGCCGCCCCGCAGCCCTCGCCGCGCAGCTCGCCGAGTACGGCGACCGCGTCCTCACCGTCCCGCTGGACGTCACCGACCCGGCGGCGGCGCAGGCCGCGGTCGACGCCGCGCTCGCCCGCTTCGGCCGGATCGACGTGCTGGTGAACAACGCCGGCTACGCCAACGTCTCGCCGGTGGAGACCTCGGACGACGACGACTTCCGGGCCCAGTTCGAGACCAACTTCTGGGGCGTCTACCACGTCACCAAGGCCGCCCTGCCCGCGCTGCGGCGCCGGCGCGCGGGCACCGTGGTGCAGTTCTCCTCGATCGGCGGGCGGGTCGGCGGGTCGCCGGGCATCGCCTCCTACCAGGCCGCCAAGTTCGCGGTGGACGGCTTCACCCGGTCGCTGGCCGCCGAGACCGCGCCGTTCGGCATCCGGTACCTGGTGGTCGAGCCGAGCGGCTTCGCCACCGACTGGGCGGGCGCCTCGATGACCGCCTTCCCCGTCCCCGAGGAGTACGAGCAGACGGTCGGCGCGATGAACCGCCGGGTCCGCCAGGCCGGGGCCGGCACCGCCGGCGACCCGGAGCGGGCCGCCGGGATCATCGTCCGCACGGTCCGCCGCGCCGACCTCCCGAGCCACCTGCTGCTCGGCGTGAACGCCGTGAACATGGCCCTCGACCACTCCCGCCGACAGCTCGCCGAGGCCGGCGCCTGGGAGCGGGTCAGCCGCTCCGCGGACTTCGCCGAGCCGTACCCGGTCGAGCTGCCGGCCGCGAGCTGACAAGCGAACGGCCCCGCCGCAGACGACTGCGACGGGGCCGGGGGCGAAGGGTCAGTGGCGGTGGTCGGGGTCGTGCACCTCGCCGACCAGTTCCTCCAGGACGTCCTCCAGGGCGACCAGGCCGAGCTGGCGGCCGTCCGCGTCCACCACGGCCGCCAGGTGGGCGGCGGCGCGGCGCATCGCGGCGAGCGCGTCGTCCAGCGGCAGGCCGGAGCGGAGCACGGTGATCGGCCGCCACAGCCGCTCAGGGACGGGCGCGGCCAGGTCGTCGACCTCCAGCGAGTCCTTGACGTGCAGGTAGCCGAGCACGGCGCCCTGCTCGTCGGCGACCGGGAAGCGCGAGAAGCCGGTGCGCACCGCGAGCTGCTGGACCTGCTCGCCGGTGACGTCGCGGCCGACGGTGACCAGCTGCTCGGCGGGCAGCATCACCTCGGTGACGGGGCGGCTGCCCATCTCCAGGGCGTCCTCCAGGCGTTCGCGGCGGGTGTCGTCCAGCAGGCCGGCCTCACCGGAGTCGGCCAGCAGGAGCAGCAGCTGCTCGCTGGTGAACACCGAGTTGACCTCGTCCTTGGGTTCGACCCGGAACAGCCGCAGCACGCCGTTGGCGAAGGCGTTCAGGAACGCGATGAACGGGGCCAGCCAGCGCGCCAGGCGGTCCAGCGGCGGGCCGAGCAGCAGCGCGGCCTTCTCCGGTCCGGCCAGCGCCATGTTCTTCGGCACCATCTCGCCGATCACCATGTGCAGGAACACCACCAGACTGAGCGCGATGGCGTAGCTGAGCAGGTGCATCGCCGAGTCGGGCACGCCGAGCGCGTGGAAGGCGGGCTCCAGCAGGTGCGCGATGGTCGGCTCGGCGAGCGCGCCGAGCAGCAGCGAGCAGACGGTGATGCCGAGTTGGGCGGCGGCCAGCATCGCGGAGACGTTGGACAGCGCGTGCAGCACGGTGCGGGCGCGCTTGTCGCCGGCCTCGGCAAGCGGTTCGATCTGGCTGCGGCGCACCGAGATGACGGCGAACTCGGCGCCGACGAAGAACGCGTTGCCGAGCAGCAGGAGCAGCGAGAAGGCGAGTTGCAGGGCGCTCATCGGTGGCCGTCCTGGTCGTCGTGGTCGTCCTCCGCGTGGGTGCGGCGCACCTCGACGCGACTGGTGCGGTGCCGGTCGACGGCGGTCACGGTCATCTCCCAGCCGGGCAGTTCGGCACTCTCGCCGACGGCGGGGAGCTTGCCGAGCAGGTCGGCGAGCAGGCCGCCGAGGGTCTCGTAGGGGCCGTCGGGGGCGTGCAGGCCGATCTTGGCGAGCTGGTCGAGCCGGGCCCGGCCGTCGGCGTCCCAGACCGGCAGTCCGTCGCGCGGGGCGAGCGGGCGCAGGTCGGGGGCGTCGTCGGGGTCGTGCTCGTCCTGGACCTCGCCGACCACCTCCTCGACGATGTCCTCGATGGTGGCGACGCCGGCGGTGCCGCCGTACTCGTCGATCACCACGGCCATCGGCTCGCTGCCGCGCAGCAGGTCGAGCAGCCGCTCGACGGGCAGCGTCTCGGGGACGACCAGCGGCAGCGACGCCAGGTGCCGGACCTTGGTGTGGTCGCGGCGGTCGGCGGGGACGGCCAGCGCGTCCTTGAGCGTGACGGTGCCGGTGACGTTGTCGAGGCTGTCGCGGTACACCGGGAAGCGGCTCAGCCCGGTGGCCCGGGTGAGGTTGAGCACGTCGCCGGCGGTGGCGTCCTCCTGGAGCGCGGCGACGTCGATCCGGGGGGTCATCACGGATTCGGCGGTCAGCTCGCGCAGGCCCAGGGTGCGCACGAACAGCGTGGTGGACTCCTCGTCCATCGCGCCGGCCTGGTACGAGTGCCGGGCGAGGGCGACGAGTTCGTCGGCGGTGCGGGCGTGGCCGAGCTCCTCCTGCGGTTCGACGCCGAAGGCCCGGACCATGCGGTCGGCGGAGCCGTTCAGGAACGCGATCAGCGGGCGGCAGGCGGCGGAGAACACCCGCTGCGGGCCGACCACGGCGTAGGCGACCTGCATCGGGTGGGAGATCGCCCAGTTCTTCGGGACGAGTTCGCCGATCACCATCTGCAGCACGGTGGCCAGCACCAGGCCGACGATCAGCGCGGTGCCGCGGGCCGCCGAGTCGGGCAGGCCGACGGCGGTGAACACCGGCGAGAGCAGCGTGGACAGCGCCGGTTCGGCGAGCATGCCGACCACCAGTGAGGTGATGGTGATGCCGAGCTGGGCGCCGGAGAGTTGGAAGGACAGTTCGCGCAGGGCCTTGGACAGGCCCTTGGCCCGGCGTTCGCCGGTGGCCGCGGCGCGTTCCACGGCACCGCGGTCGGCGGTGACGAACGCGAACTCGGCGGCCACGAACAGGCCGTTGGCGAGGATGAGCAGGAATGCCGCGAGCAGCAGGAGCCAGGCGGTGGTCATCGGGCCGCCCGCCTTTCCTGGCTCGGAATGTGCGTGGCGGCGCGGGTACTACCGGACGGGTCGTCCATCGAGGGGAGGTGTCACTCCTCAGGTCGCGAGTCTGGGCGGCAAGGCGCACACTCGGGGGCTTTGCCGCGTTTTTACCAGCCTAGACGATACCCGAACGGTTCTCCGGGCCGGTCGGCCCGGACGTGTCAGGCCCGGCTCGCGCCGCGCTCCTCGACCAGGTCGCGCAGCGTGCGGGCGGCCGTGACGGCCTGCTCGCGGCCGCCGGCGGGCTGGATGCCGACGGCGGCCAGCGCGGTGCCGTCGGCGAGGTCGAGCATCACCCACGGGTCGCCCTGGCGGAGGTTGACCCGGACCACCTCGGCCCAGGCCAGGCGGCGGCTGCGGACGAAGTTGACCACGGTCAGGCCGTCGGCGTCGGCGACCACCTTGGGCCGGGCCAGCATCAGGCCGACACCGGCGAACAGCAGGCCGCTGACCACCATCAGCACCCGGTCGCGGAGCTGCCAGTTGTCCGGCAGCGCGAAGGCGAGCACGGTGAACAGCACCACCATCACGGCGCACAGCGTGAGCAGCACGGCGCGGTTGCGGCGGGGGGCCCAGGTCACGGGGAGGGCGGCGGCGGTGGACACGAGGGTGGCTCCAAGGAGAAGCGGGGGCCGCCGTCCGGGCGGCCCCCGTTCCGGTGACGGATCAGATGCGGCAGGCGTGGATGTTGGTGACCAGGATGGCGCGGGCGCCGATGGCCCACAGGTCGTCCATGATCCGCTGGGCCTCCTTGCGGAGCACCATGGAGCGGACCGCGACCCAGCCGGCGGTGTGCAGCGGCGAGACGGTCGGCGACTCCAGGCCGGGGGTGAGCGCGACGGCCGCGGTGACCTGCTCGGCGCGGATGTCGTAGTCCATCAGCACGTAGCGGCGGGCCACCAGCACGCCCTGCAGGCGGCGCAGGAACTGCTCGACGGCCGGGTCCTCGCCGGCGCCCTTGGGCCGGATGACCACGGCGTCGGAGATCAGGATCGGGTCGCCGAACACCTCCAGGCCGGCGTTGCGCAGGCTGGTGCCGGTCTCCACCACGTCGGCGATCACCTCGGCGACGCCCAGGTGCACGGCGGTCTCCACCGCGCCGTCCAGCTTGGTGACGGTGGCCTTCACGCCGTGCTCGGCGAGGTGCTGCTCGACCAGCCCGGTGTAGGAGGTGGCGATCCGCAGGCCGTCCAGGTCCTGGACGCCGTTGATCTCGGCGCCGACCGGGCGGGCGAAGCGGAAGGTGGAGGCGGCGAAGCCGAGGGCGAGCACCTCTTCGGCGTCCGAGGCGGAGTCCAGCAGCAGGTCGCGGCCGGTGATGCCGACGTCGAGACGGCCGGAGCCGACGTAGACGGCGATGTCGCGCGGGCGCAGGAAGAAGAACTCGACCTGGTTGTCCGGGTCGACCAGGACGAGTTCCTTGGCGTCCTTGCGCTGCCGGTAGCCGGCCTCATGGAGCATCTCCGCCGCGGGACCCGAGAGCGAACCCTTGTTGGGGACGGCGATGCGGAGCATGAGAGGGGAACCCTTCGTCGAACTGCGGTGGGGTGGTTTACAGGTACTTGTAGACGTCTTCGAGCGTCAGCCCGCGGGCGATCATCATCACCTGTACGTGGTAGAGGAGCTGGGACATCTCCTCCGCCGCCTCCTCGGGCGACTGGTACTCGGCGGCCATCCAGACCTCGGCTGCCTCCTCGACGACCTTCTTGCCGATGGCGTGGACGCCCTGCTGCACGAGCTGGGCGGTGCGGGAGGTCGCGGGGTCGCCGGTGGCGGCCTTCTGCTGGAGCTCGGCGAAGAGCTCCTCGAATGTCTTGGAAGCCATGATGACCTCACCTTACGGGGTGCGGGCTGACGGGCGGTAAACGGTTCCGCACCGTGGACAGTCCGTTGGACATCCGGACGGACCGCCCACGGTGCGAAGGTCCGATCAACGCCAGGGCTCGACCACCTCGCGCAGCACGGCGGCGGTGGCGACGGCGGCGGTGGCCGCCTCGTGGCCCTTGTCCTCGACCGAGTCGGGCAGCCCGGCCCGGTCCAGCGCCTGCTGCTCGGTGTCGCAGGTCAGCACGCCGAAGCCGACCGGGACGCCGGTGTCCACCGCGACCTGGCTCAGGCCGAGCGTCGCGCCCTGGCAGACGTAGTCGAAGTGCGGGGTGCCGCCGCGCACCACCACGCCCAGCGCCACCACCGCGTCGTACCCGCGGACGGCCAACTGCTTGGCGGCGACCGGCAGTTCGAAGGTGCCGGGGACGCGGACCACGGTCGGCTCCTCGATCCCGAGCTCCTTGAGCGCGCGGTGCGCGCCGTCCAGCAGGCCGTTCATCACCTGCTCGTGCCACTGCGCGGCGACGATCGCGACCCGCAGGTCGGCGGTGTTCTTCGGGGACAGCACAGGTGCTCCGTGGCCGGCCATGTCGTGCTCCTCTGTCGGCGGGTTGGGCGGGTTACTTGTTGTCGTCGTCGAGCCACGGCAGGTCGTGGCCCATCCGGTCGCGCTTGGTGCGCAGGTAGCGGAGGTTGTGGGTGCCGGCGGCGGTGGGCAGCGGCCGGCGGGCGGCGACCTTGAGGCCGTGCTCGGTGAGCGCGGTCTGCTTGGCCGGATTGTTGGAGAGCAGGGTCAGCGAGTGCACGCCGATGTCGGCGAGCATCTGCGCGCCGATCGAGTAGTCGCGGGCGTCGACGGGCAGCCCCTGGTCGAGGTTGGCGTCGACGGTGTCGCGGCCCTGCTCCTGGAGCTCGTAGGCGCGCAGCTTGTGGGCCAACCCGATGCCCCGGCCCTCGTGGCCGCGCAGGTACAGCACCACGCCGCGGCCGGCCTCGGCGACGGCGCGCAGCGAGGCGTGCAGCTGCGGGCCGCAGTCGCAGCGCAGCGAGCTGAACACGTCGCCGGTCAGGCACTCGGAGTGCACCCGCACCAGCACGTCCTCGCCGTCGGGGAGCTTCCCGTCGGCGTCCAGGCCGCCGGCCACCAGGGCCAGGTGCTCGATGCCGTCGAGGGTGCCCCGGTAGCCGACGGCGGTGAACTCGCCGTGGTCGGTGGGCAGCGCGGTGACGGCGGCGCGGTCGACGTGGAGTTCGGTGCGGCGGCGGTAGGCGATCAGGTCGGCGATGGAGATGATCGCCAGGCCGTGCCGGCGGGCGAAGGCGTGCAGTTCGGGCAGCCGGGCCATGGTGCCGTCGTCGTTGACGATCTCGGCGATCGCCCCGGCGGGCGGCAGGCCGGCCAGCCGGACCAGGTCGACGGTGGCCTCGGTGTGCCCGGGGCGGGCCAGCACGCCGCCGTCCACGGCGCGCAGCGGGAAGACGTGGCCGGGGCGGGTGAGGTCGGCGGCCTCGGTGGCGGGCGCGCCCAGCAGCCGGACGGTGCGGGCGCGGTCGGCGGCGGAGATGCCGGTGGAGACGCCGTCGCGGGCGTCCACCGAGACGGCGTAGGCGGTGCCCTTGCGGTCCTCGTTGACCTGCGTCATCGGGGGCAGCCGGAGCCGGTCGAGTTCGGCGCCGATCATCGGGACGCAGATCACGCCGGAGGTGTGGCGGATGGTGAAGGCCATCAGTTCGGGGGTGGCGGCGGACGCGGCGAACACCAGGTCGCCCTCGTTCTCGCGGTCCTCGTCGTCGACCACGATCACGGCGCGGCCGAGCGCGAGGTCGGCGACGGCGCGTTCCACCGGGTCGAGGGCGAGCGGCTCCTCGGGGCCTGCGGTCTCTTCGGCGCTCATGCGGTGACTCCCTCGGCGCGCGGGGCGGTTGACACGGTGCGGGCCTTCGTCCACCAGCTGACCAGGCCGCCCACCACCAGGACGAAGTAGATGGTGAAGGTGAGCGCGGAGAACACGTAGCCGTGGGCGTAGCTGTACGGGACGCTGATCACGTCGACGGCGATCCAGGCGAACCAGAACTCCACCCAGCCGCGGGCCTGGGCGTACATCGCGGCGAGCGTGCCGGTGAAGATGTACGCGTCCAGCAGCGGGTTCCAGGACAGCTTCGGGTAGGCGTTGAACAGCGCGGCGACGGCGGCGGTGCCGGCCGCGGTGGCGGCGATCAGCACGGCGCGCTGCTTCCAGCCGGCGAAGTGGACGGCGATCTCGCCGGTGTCACGGCGGCCGCGGCTCCACTGCGTCCAGCCCCAGATCGCGGCGACCACGACGATCACCTGCTTGCCGATCAGTCCGGGCACCTGCCCGCCGAGGAACACGCTGATCAGCACGGCCCCGGCCAGCAGCTGGGCGGGCCAGGTGAGCACCGAGCGGCGCCAGCCGAACGCCAGCCCGGCGAGGCCTATCAGGTTGCCGACCATGTCGGCCACCTTCACCTGCTCGCCGAAGGCGGTGAAGGTCAGATCTGCGAGCGCGCTCACTTGGACTCCCCCAGGGTGTCGGGCAGGGTACGGGCTTCGAGCAGCCGTTCCACGTACTTGGCGAGCACGTCCACCTCCAGGTTGACCGGGTCGCCGACCGCCTTCGCGCCGAGCGTGGTCAGGGCGAGCGTGGCGGGGATCAGCGAGACGGTGAAGCTGTCGAGGGCGGCCTCGACGACGGTGAGGCTCACTCCGTCCACGGTGATCGACCCCTTCTCCACCAGGTAGCGCGAGATCGGCTGTGGCAGCGAGAAACGCAGCACCTCCCAGCGGGGATTCCCGTGCGCGTCCAGATCGCCCGGTTCGCGGGACAGCAGGGCGGCGGTGGCGTCGACGTGGCCCTGCACCAGGTGGCCGCCGAGCCGGGCGCCGAGTGCCATCGCCCGTTCCAGGTTGACCCGGGAGCCGGGGGCCAGCGCGCCGAGACTGGAGCGGCGGAGCGTCTCGCGCATCACGTCGGCGCTGAACTCGCCGTTCTTCTCGGCGAGTCGCTCGTCGTCGTCGACGACGGTGAGGCAGACGCCGTTGACGGCGATGGAGTCGCCGTGGCGGGCGTCCGCGGTGACCAGCGGGCCGCGCAGGCGGATTCGCGAGGATTCGCCGATCTCCTCGATGGAGACGACCTCGCCGAGCTCTTCGATGATGCCGGTGAACACCCGGATTCTCCTCGCGCTTGGGGCGCGGACTCCGGGGCGGCGATAGGGAGTTGACTGCGGACGCGGCAGCTCGGGGACGGCCGTCGTGCGGCCGGGGTTCGCAAACCCCTGGCACGAACGGCCCGCCGAAACGCCGTGCTTCCGCACCCCGGCCCTCGGGTGGGCCGCGGTGTGAACACACCTGTCCGCCGCGCACGCCTCCCATCCGGACTTTAACCGTCGGTCCAGGAATTTCACCTGGTCAACCGGCCGCTGGCTGCGGACGGGTCGCGGACTGTAACCGCCGGCTCGGAATTTCACCGACCCCGGAGTGCGCTGAACGTCACTGCTACTTCTCCAGCATTCTTGCACGCGCATCTATGCCCGGGGCAAGAGCGCGCCCTGTGGCCTGCTTCACGCCCGGGGCGCACGGTGGAGGTGAACGCCCCCGTACGGGGGGCTCCCGGCCGAGGAGTTGACCGACGATGACGATGTTCATGGACGTCCACCACGGGATGGCCGGCATCACGGCGGAGCAGCTGAAGGCCGCGCACGAGGCCGACCTCGCGGTGCAGGCCGAGGAGGGCGTGGAGTTCCGGCAGGCCTGGGCCGACCCGGAGTCCGGCACGGTGTACTGCCTGTCCTCCGGCCCGTCCCGGGAGGCCGTGCAGCGCGTCCACGAACGCACCGGGCACCCGGCGGACGAGGTGCACGCCGTGCCGCTGCAGGTCTGAACGACCCCCTGCCGCGGGCGGGGTGAGCGGCGGTAGGGTCGGGCCGCGTGATCTTCGACGCCCTCGCCGCTGAGGCGATCCACGACCCGTCCCGGCTGCGGGAGTTGTACGAGCCGTCCAGCGAGATGGTGCGGCGCAAGCAGGTCGGCCGCCTGCACGAGGAGGCGCGCCGGCTGATCGGCTGCGCCTCACTGGTGTTCCTGGCCACCGCCGACGCGGACGGCAACTGCGACGCCACCCCGCGCGGCGGCCCGCCCGGGTTCGTCTCGGTGCTGGACGACCGGACCCTGGCGATCCCCGACGCCACCGGCAACCGCCGCCTCGACAGCCTGCACAACATCGTCGCCACCGGAAAGGCCGGGCTGATCTTCGTGGTGCCCGGCCGTCCCACCACGCTGCGCGTCAACGGGCGGGCCTGCGTCAGCGAGGACCCGCGCCTGCTGGAGCGGCTGACGGCCGTCGGCAAGCCGCCGCGCACCGCGATCGTGGTGTCCGCGGACGAGGTCTACGGGCACTGCCCGAAGGCGTTCCTGCGCGGCTCGGCCTGGCGGCCCGACCAGTGGCTGCCCGCCGACGCGGCGCCCAGCTCGGCCGCCATCACCCTCTCCCACCTGGGCGATCCCTCGCTCACCCTGGACCAGGTGCTCGCCGCCGAGGAGGAGTCGCTGCGGCTGCGCTACGAGTGACCACCCCGCCGGGGCGCCGGGACGCGTCGTGCATGCTGGGGGGAACGGGGACCCGGGGGCGTCGCATAGGAGGAACTTTGGGGGGCCATAGCTTCGGCTTATGACGACATAAGCCGAAGCCCCGTACCGGGCGCGCCCGCCGGCCGGAAGGCTGGCGGTACGCGCCCACAGCCGAACAGGAGTTACCTGCCCATGTCCCGCCCCGTCCGGGTGGCCGTCGTCGGTGCCGGCCCCGCCGGGATCTACGCCGCCGACGCCCTGCTGAAGTCCGAGCTGGCCGCCGCCCCCGGCGTGTCCATCGACCTGATCGAGCGGCTGCCCGCCCCCTTCGGCCTGATCCGCTACGGCGTCGCGCCCGACCACCCCCGGATCAAGGGCATCGTCACCGCCCTCCACCAGGTGCTCGACAAGCCGCAGGTGCGCCTGCTCGGCAACGTCGACTACCCCGGCGACCTCTCCCTGGACGAGCTGCACCGCTTCTACGACGCCCTGGTCTTCGCCACCGGCGCCGAGGCCGACCGCGACCTGGCGATACCCGGCATCGAGCTCGACGGCTCCTACGGCGCCGCCGACTTCGTCTCCTGGTACGACGGCCACCCCGAGGTCCCCCGCGAGTGGCCGCTGGAGGCCGAGCAGGTCGCCGTCCTCGGCGTCGGCAACGTCGCCCTCGACGTCGCCCGGGTCCTCGCCAAGACCGCGGACGAGCTGCTGCCCACCGAGATCCCCCCGAACGTGTACGACGGCCTGGCCGCCAACCGCGCGGTCGAGGTCCACGTGTTCGGACGGCGCGGACCGGCGCAGGCCAAGTTCTCCCCGATGGAGCTGCGCGAGCTCGACCACTCCCCCACCATCGAGGTGATCGTCGACCCCGAGGACATCGACTACGACGACGCCTCGATCGCCACCCGGCGCGCCAACAAGCAGGCCGACATGGTCGCCTCGACGCTGGAGAACTGGGCGATCCGCGACATCGGCGACCGCCCGCACCGCATCCACCTGCACTTCTTCGAGAACCCGGTGGAGGTCCTCGGCGAGGACGGCCGGGTCGTCGCGCTGCGCACCGAGCGCACCGCGCTCGACGGCACCGGCAACACGGTGGGCACCGGCACCTTCCGCGAATGGCCCGTCCAGGCCGTCTACCGCGCGGTCGGCTACCGCTCCGACGAGCTGCCCAAGCTGCCCTTCGACGCCCTCTCCGCGACGGTTCCGCACGAGGCGGGCCGCGTCCAGGAGAACGGCGCCCACCTGCCCTCCGTGTACGTCACCGGCTGGGTCAAGCGCGGCCCCGTCGGCCTGATCGGCCACACCAAGGGCGACGCCAACGAGACCGTCGCCTGCTTGGTCGCCGACCACGCCGCCGGCGCGCTGCGGCCTGCGGCCGAGCCCGCCGAGGACGCGGTGGTCGACTTCCTGCGCTCGCGCGGCGTCGACTTCACCACCTGGGAGGGGTGGCAGCGGCTGGACGCCCACGAGAAGGCCCTCGGCGCTGCCTCGGGCCGCGAACGGGTGAAGGTCGTGGACCGGATCGCGATGCTCAACGCCTCGTCGAGCGACAGGTCCGCCGAGCGGTAGCGGGCGCGAAACGCAGGCGGGCGCAGAACGCAGGCGGGCGCGAAAACAGGGGCGCGGGGAACTGCGCGGCAAGCGCCAACCACGTCCGCAAGGTCGCGATCAAGTGCAGGTCATTGTCCTGCGTCGCGATCTTGCGGACGGGGTGCCTTCCGCTGTGGACCCCGTCGACGGGTCCGTCGGCGTCGTCGAC
>NZ_JBSGDD010000050.1:0-53731 GCF_053602195.1 Kitasatospora sp. NPDC004531
GTCCTGGGCGTCCCGGGCGTCGACTCCTCGCCCGACGTGGGCGGCCCGTCCGGGGCCGGGCCTCGACCTGGCGTGGCGTCGGCGTCGGCTTCCACCGTCGTCCGGAGGGGGGCCGTGCCGGGGGTGGGCCCGGCGTCCGGGCGCTCGCCACCCGTCGGACCGTTCACCGGCGAACCGTCGGCACCGTGCTCGGGCGTGGCGTCGGGCCGCACGGCACCCGCGTCGGCGCGGTGGACGGGCCCCGCCGACGCCCCGCTCGCGGGCGGATCGCCGGCCTCCCGCGCGCCGGGCCGGCCGGGCCCGGTGTCAGCCTGCACGTCACCCGCACCGGCGTGGTGGCCGGGCGCTGCCGACGACCCGTCGGCGGCCGGAGCGCGCCCAGGAGTTGTCGGGCCGTCGGCGGCGGCGGGGGTCGGGTGCGCACCCGATTCGGGCCCGGCAGTGCCCGCCGGTCGCGCCGGAGCCTCCGCGCCGGACGCGGCGGCGTGCGACGTCCCGGGAGTTGCCCCGGCCCCCGCCTCAGCACCCGGTGCCCGTCCAGGCGCACCCTCCGCACCCTGCGAGCCGGCTGCGGCAGGCCCACTCGCAGGCGACCCGCCATGCGACTGACCCGCCTCGGCCGCACCCTCCGCACTGTGCGCCCCCGCGACCGCAGGCCCACCCGCAGCCGGGGCCGCCGGACCCTCGCCGCCCGGTGCTCGTCCCGACGCCGCCGAGCTGTCCGCGCCGCCGGCCGCCTCCGGGCGTGCGCCGGGGCCCGCGCTGTGCGGTTGGCCGGCGGGGGTGGCGGGGGCATCCGGGGTGAGCCGGGTGCCGAACGGGTCCAGGGTGGCGGTGCTGGGCGCGCCGGCCGGGGCGGTCCGACCCGTGGCTTCCGGGCCGGCAGTCCCAGGAGTGCCGCTCGCCGGCCCGCCGCCCTGCTCCGAACGTCCGGCCGACCGGCTGCCGTCGGCCCCCCTGTCCCCGCCGCCAGTGCTACCGGTACCGCCGGAGCCGCCGTCACCGCGCGACGCACCGTCACCACCCGAGCCGCCCGTTTCACTATCACCGCGCGACGCACCGTCACCACCGGAGGTGCCAGTACCGCCGTCGCCACCGGATCCGCCGGAGCCGCCGTGCCCCGCCGCCGAGTCGAGGCGGTTGCGGACACGGCCGCCCGCGCTGGAGCCGAGGCCGTCGCGGAAGGACTCGGTGAAGGTCTCGCCGGAGTTCTTGACGGCGTCCACGAAGTCCTCGGCGCCGCTCTTGACGGTGCGGCCGAGGTCGTAGCCGTTCTGCGCGCCGAAGCCCTGGTTGACGGTCTGCGCGATCAGGTCGCTGATCATGCCCTGGATCGCCGAGACGGCCGGCTCCTTCAGGGTCTCCAGGATGGCGTCCATCAGGGCCTGGCGGAGTTCCTTGAGCAGTCGCCGGACAATCACCCGGGTGGCGGCGGTGGCCCCGACCGCGCCGAGCTCCGAGAGGCCGAGGGTGAACGGCGCGGCGGCCTGCGCGGCGATCAACTCGACGGCGAGTGCGATCAGTTGGGCGATGACGGCGATCTTGCAGGTGATCACGACGACGGCTGCCGCGTCGAACGCGGTGGCGATCAGCCGGGCGACGGTCGCGGCGTCGGCGAGGTAGCCGTCCGAGCCGCCGCCGGAGAACTTCTCCCAACTCCTGCCGAAGGCGTCGATGCTGTTGCCGGAGTTGGCGGAGAGCACGTTGGTGGCGGCGCTCGCGCCCCGGTAGTGGAGTTCGTCGACCTGGTCGGCGAAGTCCCGCCAGACCTGGGCGCATTCGCGCAGCTTGTCCTCGTCGGCCTTGGGCCAGTCGAAGCCCAGCATCTCCAGGACCCATTCGAGGCCGCTCGGAAGCATCATCGACACGACGTCGTTCCCCCAGTGTGACGTTCTGCGTGGCGTTCCGTCCGGTGCGGGACGTGACGACTGCCCCGGCGCCGCGAGCGGCAGTCCGGTCCACCCCTGGCAATGATTCGTCAGCTCGTTCGCACCCGTGCCGAGTTGACCATGGGATCATAGTCTCTTTCCAAAGGGATCGTAATATCATCCCTTCGCCCCCACCCCCATCCCCGCCCGCGCTACCCGATTCCGCCCGCCGAGGAGCTTTCGTGATCACCGAGGAGCACGCCCTCCGTACCGCCGATGCCTGGCTGAACTCCGGGGGCGGGCCTCGACGGGAGGTCAGGCACCGCGAGTTCGAGCTCGGTTGGGTGGTGTGGGCGGCGCCGGCCGCGCCGGAGCGCGACCCGGTGACCGGGGAACGACGGCCGCCGGCGGACCTCGGTGACGGCTGCGGGGTGGTGGACCGGGCGACCGGGAAGCTGTCGATGTGGTCGTCCGTCCCGGTGGACGAGGTGATCGAGGCGTACCGCGAACGCGCCCGGCCGGTGGTCGGTCCCGGGAACCGGCTCGTCGCGACGTATCTGGACCAGGACGGGCAGCGCAGGAGCGTCGAGCTGGCGTCGGCCCCGGGCCTGGCGCCCGTCGAACTGCGGCTGCCGGGCGAGCTGGCGCGCCTCGGCGTCCCGGCAGCGGCGGTGAACGCCGTGCACACCGCGCTGCGTCCGGCGACCCTCCCGGGCGGCTACCCCGCGCCGCTGCTGGAGCGCGAGTTCCCGGACGCGGTGCACACCTACGACCACCCCTACGGCATCGCGGCGGCCGAACGCGCCGAAGGCGTCGCGGCATTGACGGCGGCGCTGCGCCCGCGACCGCGACCCAACCGGCTTCCGGCGCCGGGCCCCTCCTCCGTCGCTCCCGCCGAACCGGTCCGCGACGTGGCGTTGGGGCGCCGGCTGGCGGAGGAACTCGGCGAGGTGGTGCGCTTCGACGCGGACGCCCCGGTCTCGGCCGGGCTGCCGGCGCCGGCCTGCGCCACGCTGGCCTGGGCGGGGCTGCCCGCGCGGGTGCCGCTGCTGTTCGCGGCGGACCGCCCGGACGCGCCGCCCGCCGGCGGGCTGTTCGCGGATCTGCGGACCGACTTCGCGGCGTCCGGTTCGACGCTGGACGCGCAGGTGCTGGAAGTTCTCGCGGGCTGGAACCGGATCGGCTCGGACGGGCTGTGCGTGATCGCGCTCCAGCGCGAGGGCCAGGAGCCGGGCTCGGTCTGGGCGGTGCATCCGCGCACCGGCAGCGGGCGCTTCGTCAACTCCTCGCTGTCCGCGTACCTGCGCTGCCTGCTGCTGGTGGCCGGGGCGCGGGCGGCGATGGTCGGCCTGGACCCGCAGGCGGCGGGGACGGCCCTGGCCGGGCTGCAGGAGGCGCTGGTGGCCGTGGACCCGGCGGTGTTCCGCGCCGAGTCCGCCTGGTGGGCGGTGCTGGTCGAGCAGATGTGGCACGGCCTGCTCTGACCCCCCGAGGGCCCGGCCCCGCGCCGGCCTGGTCAGACCAGCGCCCCCAGCCGGGCCGCCGTCTCGGTGGCGGTGGGGCCCCAGCGGGGGGCTCCGGTGGCGAGGCGGGTGCGCAGGCCGCGGAGCTCGTGGCGGACGAGGGCGGGGAGCGCGGCGGGCGGGGTGTCGAGGAGCGGCGCGAGGGTGGCGACGGCCGTGTGCGGGTCGTCCTGGCAGAGGTGGCAGTCGGCGAGGCGGACGGTCAGCATGGCGCGGGCGGCGGGGAGTTCGCCGGCGCCGAGCAGGCCGAGTGCGGTGTGGGCGGCGGCCAGGGCGGTGCGGGCGAGGGCGGGTTCGCCGAGGGCGACGGCGAGGTCGCGCAGGGCGGCGGAGGTACCGGCTTCGAGGCGCATGCGCAGCGCGGGCGGGGCGAGCCAGGAGACCAGCGCGGAGGCGTCCTCGGGCTGGTCGAGGTGGTCGCGGGCGCGGCCGAGGTGGCGGACGGTGGCGCGGACGTCGCCGGCCAGCGCGGTGGCGCGGGCTTCGCCGATGTGGGAGAGCGCGCCGGACCAGTGGTGTTCGGGTGCGGCGCGGCGGATCTCGCGGGCGTAGTCGCGGGCGGAGAACGGGTCGTCGTCGAGCAGGCCGAGGACGGCCATGTCGCTGAGCGCGGCGACCTGGGTGGCGGGGTCGCCGGCCAGCGCGGCCCAGCCGACGGCGCGGTCGAAGCAGGCCATGGCGGTGGCGGGGCGTCCGCCGTGCAGGCGCAGGCTGCCCGCGGCGTGGGCGTGTTCGGCGGCGAGCCGGGCGAGGACGCGGCGGTGCCGGGCGGGGGCGTCGGCGAGGCGGGCGACGACGGCGCGCAGCGTGGTCTCGATCACGGCGCCGGGCCCGCGTTCGCCCATGGCCCGTTCCGCGCTGTGGAGTTGGGCGCCGAGGACGGCGGCGAGGGCGTGCACGGTGTCGGTGTCCAGGGGTGCGGCGGGGTTGTCGCAGAACGCGGCGTGCAGGGCCAGGGCCTCGGCGGGGGGCGGGAGTTGGCAGCCGGCCGCGCCGTGCAGCGGGCACTGGAGGTCGTGGTGCGGGAGCCGGGTGGGGCAGTGGTCGGCGGTGGCGGCGGTGGCGGTGTCGCCGGGCGGCAGCGGGGGGCGCAGCAGGTGGGCGGGGAGGGCGGGGCGGTCGGCTTCGGCGGTTTCGGCGCGGCCGTAGCAGCGGGTGAGTTCGCCGCTGGTGGAGAGGAGTTCGTCGAGGCGGTGGACGAGTCGGGGGGTGGCGCGGCGGGCGCCGTGTTCGAGGCGGCTGACGGCGGTGTGGTCGTAGCCGACGGCGGCGCCGAGTTGGGCCTGGGTCCAGCCGGCGCGGCGGCGCCAGTGGCGCAGGAGTGCGCCGAATTCCTGCCAGCTTCCGCTGTCCGGTGCGCTGACCCGCTCGGTTGCGTCCAGCATGCGCCGCCACCTCCCCGAGGGCTTCGCTGCGTCCGCCCGGCGTGGGGGCGGTAGCGAGACGGTACCGAACGGACCGGGGCCGCGTACATGGCGTGGTCTGTACCAGTTGTCCGTCAACTCGGTTCGGGGTCGGGGTGTTTGACGGAACTTGCCAGCTCTTGGCGGGCCCTGTCCGCGCCGTTGACCGTGGCATGGCGAGGTGTGAGGGTTCCGGGCACCCCCACACCTGTGGCACCCCCACACATAGGAGCTCTGAATGAAACGCAGATTGCTGACCGCCGGCACCACCCTGGCCGTGCTGGGCGGCATGCTGGGCGGTTTCGTCGGGCAGGCTGTCGCCTCCCCGTCGCCCGCCCCGCTCGCGCCGACCCCGCTGGCCGCGGCGGTCTCGGCGGCGGATCTGGCCGCGTCGGCCGGGTTGGACGCTCTGGCCAAGGGGCCTGACGAGGCGTACGAGCGGGCCTCGGTCACGCCGTTCCTCGGCGGCCTGTACTCGGTGTCGTACGAGCGCACCTACAAGGGCCTGCCGGTGGTCGGCGGTGACGCGGTGGTGCTCGCCGACGGCCAGGGCAAGGTCCGTTCGGTGCAGAGCGCGGCGTCGGGCCCGGTCGGGGTGCCGACGCAGGCGAAGGTGAGCGCGGCGGCGGCGGAGAAGACCGCGCGCGCGAAGCTGGCGAAGGTGGACTCCGCCGAGGCGCCGCGCCTGGTGGTGCGGGTCAAGGACGGCACCTCGCGGCTGGCCTGGGAGTCGGTGCTGTCGGGTTCGACCGACAACCGGCCCAGCCGCCTGCACGTGTACGTCGACGCGATCACCGGCGAGGTCGCCGACAGCTACGACGACGTCAAGGCCGGCACCATCAACAGCAAGTGGAACGGCCCGGCGGGCCTGACCATCTCGACCACCGGTTCGGGCAGTTCGTACTCGCTGCGCGACCCGAGCCGTCCGGGCCTGCAGTGTTCGGACTACTCGACCGGGCAGGTGTTCAGCAAGTCCTCCGACTCCTGGGGCACGGGCGCCGCGACCTCGAAGGAGACCGGCTGCGCCGACGCGATGTTCGCGGCGCAGAAGGAATGGGACATGCTCCGCGACTGGCTGGGTCGCAACGGCCACAACGGCAACGGCGGAAGCTGGCCGGTGAAGGTCGGCCTGAACGACGTCAACGCCTACTGGGACGGCTCGACCGTCTCGATCGGCCACAGCCAGGGCAACGAGTGGATCGCCGCGATCGACGTGGTGGGCCACGAGTTCGGCCACGGCCTGGACCAGTTCACGCCGGGCGGCGCGAACAACGAGGCGGGCCTGGGCGAGGCGACCGGCGACATCATGGGCGCGCTGACCGAGGCGTACGCCAACGAGCCGTCGCCGTACGACTCCCCGGACTACACGGTCGGCGAGATGATCAACCTGGTCGGGCAGGGCCCGATCCGGGTGATGTACAACCCGTCGCAGATATCCGGCAACCCGAACTGCTACTCCTCGTCCATCCCGAACACCGAGGAGCACGCGGCGGCGGGCCCGCTGAACCACTGGTTCTACCTGCTGGCGGAGGGTTCGAGCCCGGGCGGCGGCAAGCCGTCCAGCCCGACCTGCAACTCGTCCTCGGTGACGGGCGTCGGCATCCAGACCGCGGGCAAGATCTTCTACGGCGGCATGCTGCTGAAGACCAGCGGCATGACGTACAAGAAGTACCGCACCGCGACCCTGACGGCCGCCAAGAACCTCGACTCCACCTGCAACCTGTTCAACCGCACCAAGGCCGCCTGGGACGCCGTCAGCGTGCCGGCGCAGGCCGGCGATCCGACCTGTGCGGGCAACCCGGCCGACTACTCGCTGGCGCTGAGCCCGTCCTCGGGCACCGTGCAGCCGGGCTCCTCGACCACGGCGACGATCTCCACCGCGCTCGTCACCGGCTCGGCCTCGACGGTCTCGCTGGCCGTCACCGGCGCGCCCTCCGGCACCACGGCGACGGTCTCCCCGTCGAGCGTGCAGACCGGCGGCTCGGCGACGCTGAACATCAGCGTCGGCGCGAACACCCCGGCGGGCACCTACCCGCTGACGGTGACCGGCTCCGGCCCGGCCACCCACACCGCGCAGTACCAGCTGACGGTGAGCGGCGGCGGCAACCCGGGCGGCTCGGCCCCGGACATCAACGTCGCCAACGTGCAGGCGCACCTGAGCCAGCTGTACACGATCGCGCAGCAGAACGGCGGCAACCGCCGGGCGGGCAGCGCGGGTTACACGCAGTCGCTGGCGTACATCAAGGGCAAGCTGCAGGCGGCGGGCTACACCGTCACCGAGCAGACCTGCTCCTCCTGCTCGTACACCTCCAACAACCTGATCGCGGACTGGCCGGGCGGCCCGTCGGACCAGGTCACCATGTTCGGCGCGCACCTGGACTCGGTCTCGGCCGGCCCGGGCATCAACGACAACGGCTCCGGTTCGGCGGTGCTGCTGGAGAACGCGCTCGTCCTGGCGCAGCAGAACCCGACCCTGAGCCGGCACGTCCGGTTCGCCTGGTGGGCCGGTGAGGAGCAGGGCATGCAGGGCTCGGCGTACTACGTCGGCCAGCTGTCCTCCGCCCAGCGCTCGGCGATCAAGGGCTACTACAACTTCGACATGGTCGGCTCCACCAACGCCGGCTACTTCATCAACAACGTCAACTCGGCCACCGCGGCGCCGCTGAAGGCGTACTGGGACTCGCTGAACCTCCAGCCGGAGGAGAACATCGAGGGCCAGGGCCGCTCCGACGACTACTCCTTCCAGCAGGGCGGCATCCCGACCTCGGGCTACGCGGCCGGCGCGGACGCCGTCAAGACGTCGGCGCAGGCCAACAAGTGGGGCGGCACGGCGGGCCGTTCCTACGACTCCTGCTACCACTCGTCCTGCGACACCACCTCCAACGTCGACGCGACGGTGCTGAACCGCAACGCCGACGGCGTGGCGTACGCGATCTGGAAGACCTCGGTCGGCGGCAGCACGCCGCAGAACGACTTCAACGTCTCGGTGAACCCGGCCACCGGCACCGTCCAGGCCGGCTCCGCCGCGACCGCCACGCTGTCCACGGCGACCACCTCCGGCTCGGCGCAGACCGTGTCGCTGTCCGCGAGCGGCGCGCCGTCCGGCACCACCGTCTCGTTCAGCCCGTCCTCCGTCTCCAGCGGCGGCAGCTCGTCCGTGACGGTCTCCACCTCGGCCTCCACCCCGGCCGGGACCTACACCATCACGCTGACCGGCACCGGTGCCTCGGCCACCCACGCCACCACCTTCACCCTGGTGGTCAACGGCGGCGGCAACGGCGGCGGCACCTGGGCCGCCGGCGTCAACTACAACACCGGTGACGTGGTCACCTACAACGGCGTCAGCTACCGGTGCCTGCAGGCGCACCTGTCGCAGAGCACCTGGACGCCGGACGTGGTCCCCGCCCTCTGGCAGCGGATCTAGCCGCAGGGCACAGCAGTAGCGCGGGCGGTGCCGCGGCCGGTTGGGGGACGGGCCGCGGCACCGCTCGCGTCTTTCCGCGCCCGCTCAGTGCGGCAGGCGCACCACGGCGACGCCCGCCTGGGACTCGCCGAAGCCCCAGCTCGCGACCGGCGCGGCGCCGGTGGTGTCCAGCACGTCGCTCCACGGCCAGTCGCCGGCGCCGTAGTAGCAGCCGCCCTCGCTGCGCGCGTCGGCCTCGGTGCGGCAGAGCAGGCGCAGGTGGTCGCGGAGCGCGGGGTGTCGCAGCGCGCCGAGCCGTTCCTGCCAGGGTGCGGCGGCGGGGCGGGCGGTGTCCGCGTCGTGCGCGGTGACCAGGTGCTCGGGGCCGCGGTCGGTGAAGGTGGCGGCGCGCATCGCGCCGGTCAGGGTGCCGTCGGTGGCGACCCGCAGGACGACGGTCAGCCAGTGGTTGAGCTTCGTGGCGGCCGCCGCGGTCAGGTCGACGCCGTGGCGGCGCAGCAGCGGCGCGAGCTGTGCGCCGCTCACGACGGCGGCGTCGGACTCGTCGAGGGCGGCGACGGCGAGCAGGTCGGCGGCGAAGGCGTCGTCGAACGGCCGGGGCCCCTTGTGGCCGTCCGCGCCCCAGGCCCCGGTCGCGGCGAGCAGGTCGGGGTCGAAGCGGAACAGCGACCCGGCGAGGTCGAAGCGCCAGTTCCACGGGGAGAACGGGTGCGGGCCGTCCGGGTCGGGCAGCCGGGCCGGGGCGTCGTCGGCGAGGGCGTCGGGGGTGGCCCAGGGGGCGGGGAACAGGAACTCGTCGAGGGTGTCGGAGGCGTAGTAGACGCCGTGGCGGCCGTGGTCGGCGTCCGCCGGTGTTCCCAGCAGTGTCGCGAAGGCGTCGGCCAGCGCGCTGTCCCAGTCCGTACCGGTGGTCACGGGTGAGTCTCTCTTTCCTGTCGTAGCACGGGAGTTGACGCACCGTACCGGCTCGCGACGACAGCCGCTTTACGTCCGCCCGACGGGCCGCGTCCCTACGATGGCGACGGTCGGGCCGGTCCGGCCTCCGGGGGAAGGGTCGTCCGTGTCGCACCGTGCCGCGCCGTTCGCTGCCGTCTTCGCCAGGTGCCGGGCCTGGGGCCGCACCTGGGGCCGCCGTTCGGCGGGTCGCCCGGCGGGTCGCCCGGCGGGCCGCCGCCGTTCGGCACTGCGCGGGCTGGTGCTGCCGGCGGTGGCGGCGCTGGTGCTGGCGTTCCTGCTGAAGACCTTCGTGTTCCAGGTGTTCGTCATCCCGTCGGGTTCGATGATGGGCACCCTGCAGAAGGGCGACCGGGTGGCGGTCGACCGGTTCAGCCCGTGGCTGGGGGCGACGCCGCAGCGCGGCGAGGTGGTGGTCTTCCGCGACCCGGGCGGCTGGATCCCCTCCCCGCCGGACCGCGCGGGCGGTGTGCTCGGCGCGGTCCAGGGCGCGCTGAGCTGGGTCGGGCTGGCGCCGTCGGCGGACGAGAAGGACCTGATCAAGCGGGTGGTCGCGGTCGGCGGCGACACGGTGGACTGCCGCGCCGGGCACCCCCTGACGGTGAACGGCGCCGCGCTGGACGAGCCGTACCTGTACCCGGGGGCGACGCCCTGCGACGACTACCCGGTGGGCACCGTCACCGTCCCGCCCGGGCACCTGTGGGTGATGGGCGACCACCGCAACGACTCCGCCGACTCCCGCTACCAGCAGCTGTACAACCCCGGCGGCGGCTTCGTCCCCGCCTCGGCCGTGATCGGCCGCGCCCGCGTCCTGCTGTGGCCGCTCCCCCGCTGGGCCTCGCTGCCCGTCCCGGCGACCTTCCGGCAGCTCGACTGAGCCCCGACTGCCGCTTGGCCTGCGGCCCTTGGCCGTGCCAGGATCTCCCCCCGTGGAGATCATCGACGGCGGACGGTTCCGTCCGGGGCCGGACGGCGCGGCCGACTACGCGGAGCACCTGCGCGTCCCCGCGCTGAGTTTCGGCACCTACTCGCTGCCGGCGGGCTCGGTGGACGGGCAGTCGCCGCACCGCGAGGACGAGGTGTACGTGGTGACGCGCGGCCGGGGCCGCTTCACCTCCGGCGGCCGGACGGTGGACGTCGGGCCGGGCACGGCGCTGTTCGTCCCGGCGCTGGAGGCGCACCGCTTCCACGACATCACCGAGGACCTGGTGGCGCTGGTGTTCTTCGCCCCGGCCTACAGCGGCGTGCCGCAGGGGTGACGCCCGGCCACCGGGCGGGGGCGGGGGTTCGGGGGCGGGCCCTGGCTAGGGTGTGGCGGACAGTGCGACGACCCGGAGGACTTCTTGCTTCAGCTGCGACTCATCGTTCCCGCCGACCTGCGCGAGCGGGTGCTGGACCGGCTGGACGCCTGTGTCGGTGTCGCCCACGTCGCGGTGCTGCCCGGCGGGGCGGTCCGGCCCGCGGGCGATCTGGTGCTGTGCGACGTGGCCCGTGAGGCGGTCGACGAACTGCTCGGCGAGCTGCGCGGGTTGGGCCTGGCCGAGCGCGGGGCCATCACCGTGGACGAGGCGGGCCTGACCATCTCGCGGGCCGCCGACGAGGCGGAGGAGCGGGCCCCGGGCGAGGGCGCGGACGCGCTGGTGTGGGAGGAGGTCTCCGGGATCGTCCACGAGGAGTCCACGCTCAGCTGGGTCTTCCTCGCGCTGCTGACGGTCGCCACCATGCTGGCCGCCTGCGGCGCCGTCCTGGACAGCGCGATCCTGGTGGTCGGCGCGATGGCCGTGGGCCCGGAGTTCGGCCCGCTGGCCGGGCTGTGCGTGGCGGTGGCGCAGCGCCGGGCCCGCCCCGCCGTCCGCTCGCTGCTGGCCCTGGTGGTCGGCTTCACCGTGGCGATGGCCCTGACCGTGGGGTTCGCGCTGCTGATGGACGGGCTCGGCCTGTTCAGCGACGCCCGGTTCGCGGCGGCCCGCCCCAACACCTCGTTCATCTGGCAGCCCGACGCGATGTCCTTCGTGGTCGCCTTCCTGGCCGGTGTGGCGGGCCTGCTGTCGCTGACCTCGGCGAAGGCGTCGGCGCTGGTCGGCGTGGCGATCTCGGTCACCACGGTGCCGGCGGCCGCCAACGCGGCGGTGGCGGTCGCCTACGGCGAGTACGCGCAGGGCTGGGGCTCGGCCGTGCAGCTCGCCCTCAACCTGTCGGGGATCGTGCTGGCCGGGGTGCTCACCCTGCTCGCCCAGCAGGCCGCCTGGCGCTTCGTACGCCGCTGAGGCCGCGCCCTGCGGGGCTCACCGCTCGGCCGGGCGCTCGCCGCGCCGCCGCCGCGCCTCGCGCTCGGCGGGCAGGTGGCGGGTGAACAGCAGCGCCCCGCCCGTGATGACGGCGCAGGCCAGGACGGCCGACTTGAGGCCCTGGATCTGCGCGTCCCGGTAGTGGCCGACCAGGGCCTCGGCCTCCTGCGGCGGCACGTCGGAGCGGGCGGCCAGCGCGTCGGCGACCTGGTCGGCGGGCACGAACGACACGCCCGCCGTGACGTGCGTGGCGGCTTCCTGCGCGACGGCCGCGCTCACCCGCGGGTCGCTCTCGATCCGCGTGGTGACGGAGGCGGCGAGGGCCCCGATCAGCAGCGCGCCGATCAGCGCCGTGCCCAGCGAGGAGCCGAGGTTCTGCGCGGTGTACTGCAGGCCGCCCGCCTCGCTGCGTTCCGCCGTCCGGACGCTGGACTGCACGGTGTTGCCCAGTTGGGAGGCCAGCATGCCCAGGCCGATGCCGAGCAGGGCCATCGCGCCGGCGAACGAGCCGCCCTTCAGCTCCGGCTCGATGGCCGCGATCAGCCACAGCGTGGCGGCGAGCAGCACCAGCAGGCCGGTCCGGACGATGGTGCGGGAGGAGGCGAGGCGCAGCAGCAGCGAGCCGCACATCGAGGTGGCGAGCATCGTGACGGAGACCGGCAGCAGCCGCAGCCCGGTCTCGAAGGCGTCCAGGCCCTGCACCACCTGCAGGTAGAGCGGGATGACGAAGAACAGGCCCAGCAGGACGGTGTTCTGGTTGAACAGCGTCACCAGGCCCGCCCGCAGCGGCCGGTTGCGGAACAGGTCGAGCGAGACCAGCGGGGTGCCGCCGCGCCGCTCCCAGTGGCGTTCGTGCACGCAGAACAGGTACAGCAGGGCGGCGCCGAGGCCGATGGCGAACACGGTCGGCGCGAAGCCGAGGACGGTGAACGGCGGGTTGCGCGGCTGGACCCAGCCCCAGCTGCCGCTCTGCAGGACGGCCAGCACGGCCAGCGCCAGGCCCGCGGCGGACAGCGCGGCGCCGAGCACGTCGAGCCGGCTGCGCCCGGTCGGCGCGGGCTGCGCCGGGATCCAGCGCATCACCAGCAGGATCGCGGCGACCAGGACCACCTCGCCGGCGAACACCAGCCGCCAGGTCAGGTACGTGGTGACCCATCCGCCGAGCAGCGGTCCGACGGCGATGCCCGCGCCGGCCAGCCCGCCGACCACGCCGTAGGCGATCGCCCGCTCGCGCCCCTGGTAGGACCCGGCCACCAGGGCGGCCAGCGCGGGCAGCACCAGCGCCGCGCCGAGGCCCTCGATCACCGACCAGCCGAGTGCGAGCACGCCCACGGTCGGGGCCAGCGCGGTCAGTCCCGAGCCGACGCCGTACACCACCAGGCCGATCACGAAGACCTTGCGGCGGCCGACCATGTCGCCGATCTTGCCGCCGGTCAGCATGAAGGCCGCCATCACCAGGGTGTAGAGGGTGATGACGGCCTGGATGGTGGTCACGTCGGTGTCGAAGTCCTCGACCAGGCGGCTGATCGACACGTTCATCACCGAGGCGTCCAGCACCATCAGGAACTGCGCCGTCCCGAGGACGATCAGCGGCTTCCACCTGTTCACCGTGCCTCCCGGTTCTCAGCCGCTCCCCGCTGCGCCCGGCCTCGCCTTCGGGCCTGCCGCTCGGTGGAGGCGTCCACGGCGGACCGGCCCGCTGTCCACGCTAGACCGCCGCGTGGTCCGCCGCCCCTCCCGCTGCTCCGGCGGCCGTCCGCCGCACCGGGGCGGGGCGCAGCAGCACTTCGCTGCCGATCGGGGTGAACCCGCAGGCGAGGAACGCCCGCAGGGAGCGCGCGTTGCCGGGCGAGACGGCGGCGAACACCGGCTCGCCGGCCGGGACGAGGGTGAGTGCGTCGCCGATCAGCGCGCGGCCCCGGCCGGGGCCGCGCGCCTCCTCGGGCCGGTGCAGCTCGACGCTCAGCTCCGTTCGGCCGGCCAGGCCTCGGGCGAGGGTGACCAGCCCGCGGGCGTCGCCGTACACGCCGACGTCCGTGCGCAGCTCCCGGGCGTGCCGGACCCGGTCGTGGTCGTCCTGGTCGTCCAGCGGCCCCAGCCGGGCGGGGCCTCCGGTGCCGCGGGCGACCAGGGTCGCGTCCAGGCAGCCGATCCACCCGTCGGGGCCGGCCAGGTGGCGCAGGAAGGCGGGCGCCATCGACTCCCCGAACCCGTCCGGCCGCTGCGCCCGCACCTCCCCCGCCGGCCGCGCGGTGGCCACCACCGCGTGCCCGGTGAACGCCACTGAGGCCTCCAGCCCGCCCGACAGTGCCGGCAGCACCGTCACCCCGCCGTCCACCGGCGGGAACACGCCCTGCGCCGCGTCCAGGAAGTACCCCAGCAGCGGATGCGCCTCGCCCATCCCCCGACCACCGCCCCTCAGTTGTGGATCACCACCCCCGAACCTACGCCCGATCCGCGCCTGCGGTCAGCCCGTTCCCCGGTCGGGGTGCGGTCACGGGCGCAGGTCGCACCGGAACCAGCTGCCCGACCCGCCGCCGAGGTCGGCCGGACCGGCCGGACCGGTGGCGACGAATCCGGCTTTCAGCAGCACCCGTTGGGACGCGGCGTTGTCGTGGGCGGCCGCCGCCACCAGGGTGTGCAGCCCGAGCTCCGCCGCCGCGATCCGGCACAGCTCCCGGACGGCCGCCGTCGCCGCACCCCGTCCGGCGGCCCGCTCGGCGACCCGGTAGCCGAGTCGGGCGACGCCGTCCGCCAGGTCGTACAGGTTGAACCGGCCGAGGACCGAGCCGTCCTCGGCCACGACCGCGTAGAACACGCAACTGCCGTCCTGCTGCTCGGCCAGCACGGCCCGGAAGCCGTCGGCGAACCGCTCGAAGTACTCGTCGCCCCGGTCGGAGACCCAGGCGGCGAAGTACCCGCGGTTCGCCGACTCGAAGGCCAGCACCGCCGGGGCATGGTCGGCACGCAGCCGCTGGAGTTCGGGCACCGGCCGAGCCTACCCGCGCCGCCCGCCGGGGTGGCGGGCCAACAGGTCGTGGATCAGCCGGCGGTCGAACCAGATGCTGCTGTACCACCGGGGTGGGACGGGGTCGTCGCGGTCGAGTTCGGCGCGCAACGGGCCGGGTATGTGGACGAAGGGGGTGCGGGGGAAGGCGAGGTGGCTCCAGATGGCGAGGTCGAGCGGGACGCCGATGGTGCCGGGCGGGGTCGGCCAGGCGAGGCCGCTCCGGGGGTGGTGCGGAACCAGCGCGAGCTCGGGGTGGGGGGAGGTCAGCGGACGGCCGGGGCCGTGCAGGGAGCAGCGCTTGGCCGGGCCGCCGACGCCGATGCCGACGCCGCGCAGATGATGTCGCACGGCGTGGTCGAAGAGGGCGGCGAGGGCGGCGTCGTCGAAGGCCACGGGCGAGTGGTCGGCGGCGATGATCAGGGCGGCCAGGGCGACGGAGGCTTCTTGCTCCTGCCGGTAGGCCCAACGGGCCCCTTTCGTCGAACGGTGCTACGGCGAAGCGGTCGTGGACCAGTTCCACCCAGTCGGCGACCGGCCGGGCCGGCGGGGACGGCGCGTACCGCGTCCGGCTCCAGCCAGACGGCCTGCCAGAGGGAGCAGTCGTCCACGCGCGCGCCGACCGGGTGCCCGCAGTGGTCGCAGGCGAGGTTCGGGCCGCCCTGCTCGGTGATGCCGCAGCAGTAGCCGTGGTCCTGGCCGGGTATCAGGGCGGTGCCGATGTCGTCGCCGGGGGCGAGCAGGATCCGCCCGGGCGCACCGTCGGACAGGTGGTGCACCCGCGCGTAGTAGCCGCGCGCCTGCGCCTCCCCTTCGGCGAGCTCCTCCCAGCTCCGCCAGGGCGGGCCGGACGGCTCCGAGTCGATGGCGTAGCTCCCGCCGCTCATCAGGGCCGGCAGCGGCACACCGTTGCCCACCTGGTGGTGTGCGTACGGTGGGAACGGCACCCGGCTGACCGGGCGGGTGAGTACGGCCGCGCAGCGCGCGCACGCGAAAAGCTCCAATCGGCGCCCTCCTTCGACGACCCGGACAAGGTCGCACACCGACCGTCGCGGCCGCAAAGGGTTTTCGGCGCTCTGTCAAGACCCGGTTCCGGCCCGGTGGTTCAGGCCTGCTCGCGCAGCGCCTCGTCGACCTGGCCGCGGTCGTAGCCGATCCGGACGATGTCGAACGCGGCGGGTCGCGGCCGCTGTTCGGGCGGCAGGGCGAGGTGGGCGTCGACCTGCTGCCGGTCGTAGCCGCGCCGGACCAGGTCGAACGCGCCGGTCGGCCCGTCAACGGGCTTGAGAGCGGCGGCAGTTCGGCGCTGCCACCAGCGGGTGCGGTGCTCCTCGGTCATGGCGCTTTCCTCCGGGGGGATGCTACGCGCCGGGCCCGCTGTCGGGCTCGTCGAGGCGTGCGTCGAGGCGTGCGTCGAGGTCTTCGGCGAAGCGCGTCCGATACACGCCGTGGGCGAGGTGTCGGGGCGACTGGTACCCCCGGTGCCCGGGGTCGGCGACCTCCGCGTCCCACTCCGTCACGGAGCCGGGGTGCGGCACGGCACGGCCCAGGTACAGCTGCGCGGCCTGTTCGAGCGGCAACTCGCCTGCGGCGACTGCGGTCCAGAGCTCGCGGCCCTGCCCGACCACCCAGTCGCACAGGTCTTCGGTGCTGTCCTCGGACCAGTCGTCCCCGTCCACGCGCACGCCCTCGACGGTGTCGGCCAGCGCACCCGCCGCAGTCTCGTAGGCGAGCGCGAACTCCTCGACGACCTCGCGCGGCTGGGCCACCAACCACCGCTCCAGGGCGGACAGTTGCGGCCGCGCCGCTGCCAGGGCCGCCCAGAACCGGTCGGGCACGCCGTCCGGCTCCACTGTCGACCCCCTCGTTCGTCGATGGCTGCGCGGCTGCACCGACCGTACCGCAGGGCGCTGCTCGGCGGTGCCCCCCCGGGCGGTCCGCCGGATCGGCTGCCCTATCCTGCCGCCGTGGCGAACTGGCGGCAGTCTCTGGCGGACGGGTTCCGGGCTCGGGATCGGGCCCTCGGCGGGCAGCGGCCCCCGACGCGGATCCAGAAATGGGTGGCGCGGCACCCGCTCGGCACCGGCCTCTGCGCCGCCGTGCCCTTCACCGTGTTCCTCCTGCTGCTGTCGCGCGAGGAGGAACCGGACGACCCCTTCTTCGCCGTGGTGTTCGGGCTGGCCATGGGGCTGGTCTTCGGCCTCACGGCCGTCTCGGAACGGCTCCGGCAGCGTCGGCTCAAGCGCCTGGGGCTCTGGGACGGATCGTGAGGGGCGACGGCCGGCCGGGCCGCCGAAAGCACTGGCGACGCCGCTCGCGAGCGGAGCCCGCCCCGAGCACCGATGGCCGCAGCGTCTTCGCCACCCACCGGGCTGCGCGGGCAGTGATGTTCGGCATCACCGCCGACTTCACCGTCGGCCGGCCGTCGAACACAACCGCCCGGCACCCGATGGCACCACCTGGCACCGAACTGCCCCCGAGACCGTCCCCGCAGGTCAGCAGGGATAGCGCCGAGTGAAGCAACCACCTTGCAGCACAAGGGACTTGTCGTGGCATCAAAGTGGTGCCACGATGGCACCATGGACCTCACCCCCTATGTCGACAACCTCCGGCGCGAGTTGGCCGTGGCCGCCGAGGCCGGCGGGCCGGAGGCGCGCGTGCTGGCCGAGCGGCTGACGGCCCCGTTGGAGTCGGCGACGCGGCTGGCCATGCTGCACGTGCTCTCCGCCGCGATGGCCGAGGTGACGCGCGAGCTGGCCCCGGGCTCGGTGGACGTCCGGCTGCGCGGCCTGGACCCGGACTTCGTGGTCACCCGGCCGCCCGCCGAGCCCGAGGCCGCCGGGGTCACCGACGCCGCCGGCCCCGGGCCCGCCGTCGCGGAGCCGCCCGCGGCCGAGGACGACGGCGGCACCGCCCGGATCAACCTGCGGCTGCCGGCCCAGTTGAAGGCCCGCGCCGAGGAGGCGGCGGCCCGCGAGGGGCTGTCGGCGAATGCCTGGCTGGTGCGGGCGGTGGCGTCCGCCGTCGAGGGCGGCGGGCGTCCGCGCGTCCCGGTCGAGCCCTCGCGGGCCCTCGGCCAGAGCTTCACCGGCTGGGTCCGCTGAGCCCTCGGCGCCATTCGCCGTCCGACGTCCCACCAGAACGGGGTACTGCCATGCCTTCTTTCGACACGCCCGAGCCGATCTCGCTCAACGCCCAGGTGGCCGCGGGCTCGGTGCACGTCATCGCGACCGACCGTGCCGACACCGTGGTCGTGGCCCGGCCGCGCGACCCGGAGCGGGAGGTGGACGTGCGCGCCGCCGAGCAGACCGAGATCGACTTCGCCGGCGGCGTGCTGACCGTCCGCACCCCCCGGCAGCGCCACCTGCTGGGCCGCACCGGCACGGTGGACGTGTCGGTCGAACTGCCCGCCGGCTCGCACCTGGAGGCCGGCGGTGCCTGGACGCAGGTGCTCGGCGAGGGGCGGCTCGGCGAGGTGCGGGTGAAGACCGCGTCCGGCGACATCCGGCTGGACCGCACCGGGCCGGTGCGGCTGACGGCCGCGCACGGGTCGATCGCCGTGGACGAGGTGCGCGGGCGGGCGGAGATCACCACCAGTTCGGGCAGCGTCCGGGTGGGGCTGCTGGACGGCCCGGCGGTGGTGAGGAACTCGCACGGCAGCACCACCGTCGCGGTGGCCGGCGACGACCTGCGGGTGAGCGGCGCCAGCGGCGACATCACCGTGGAGCGGGCCGCCACCTCGCTGCGCGCCAGCACCGCCCGCGGCACCCTGCTGGTGGGTGAAGTCTGCTCCGGCAGTGTGCAGTTGGAGACCGGCTTCGGCGCGATCGAGGTCGGCGTCCGGCCCGGCACGGCGGCCTGGCTGGACGTCGGCGCGCAGCGCGGCCAGGTCCGCAACTCGCTGGCCGGCGCGGACGCCCCGGGCCGGGACGAGGAGACCGTCGAGGTACGCGCCCGCACCCGCTTCGGCAACATCGACATCCGCCGCGCCCGCGTCTGACCTCGCCCCTCTCGACCGCCTTTCCACGTCCACCGATTGACGACCGATCCGTTCGGAGAGCACCCACATGCGCTTAGCTGTCATGCCCGCGCCCAGAAGCGCGGCGCCCCCCGCCGTCACCGCCCTCGGCCTGCGCAAGTCCTACGGCAGCCGGACCGTCCTCGACGGCATCGACCTGACCGTGCCCGCCGGAACCGTGTTCGCCCTGCTCGGGCCGAACGGCGCGGGCAAGACCACCACCGTGGAGATCCTCGCCACCCTGGTCGCCGCCGACGGCGGGCACGCGCAGATCGCGGGCCACGACCTGGCCGCCGACCCGGCCGGCGTGCGGTCGGCGATCGGGGTCACCGGCCAGTTCGCCGTCCTGGACGATCTGCTCACCGCCGAGGAGAACCTCCTGCTGATGGCCGACCTCCATCGCATCCCCCGAGCCCAGGGCCGTTCGCGCACACGGGAGTTGCTGCACCGCTTCTACATCGCGGAGGCGTCCGGCCGACGCGCCGCGACCTTCTCCGGCGGGATGCGCCGCCGGCTCGACCTGGCGATGACGCTGGTCGGCGACCCGCAGGTGATCTTCCTGGACGAGCCCACCACCGGCCTCGACCCGCGCAGCCGCCGCACCATGTGGGAGACCGTGCGCGGCCTGGTCGCGGGCGGCACCACGGTCTTCCTGACCACCCAGTACCTGGACGAGGCCGACCGACTCGCCGACCGGATCGCCGTGCTGGACGGCGGCCGGATCGTCGCCGAGGGCACCCCCGACGAGCTCAAGGCCCGCATCCCCGGCAGCCACGTCCGCCTGCGCTTCGCCGACGCTTCCGGGTACGAGCGGGCCGGGGCCGCCTTCCCGGGCGCCGCCCGCGACGACGCGAACCTCGCCCTGCGGCTGGCCGGCGACGCCGGACTGGACACGCTGCGCGCCGTCGTCCAGCGGCTGGACGCGGCCGGGGTCGCCGCCGCCGACTTCTCCGTGCACACCCCGGACCTCGACGACGTCTTCTTCGCCCTGACCGGGACCGCCGCGTCCCGCCGACCGGCCGAGGAGGCCGCCCGATGAGCAGCACCCTCGCCCTGGCCGCCCACGACTCGCTGACCATGCTGCGTCGCAACCTCAAGCACGCCGCCCGCTACCCGGCGCTCACCGTCGGCCAGTCGATGATGCCGATCATGATGCTGCTGCTGTTCGTCTACGCCTTCGGCGATTCGATCGGCGCGAGCCTCGGCGGCGGACGCGACGCCTACCTGTCCTACCTGGTGCCCGGCATCGTGGTGATGGGCGTGGCGGGCGGCTCGATGTCCACCTCGGTCGCGATCTGCTCCGACCTGACGGGCGGCATCGTCAACCGCTTCCGCACCATGGACATCACCCGCTCCGCGTTCCTGACCGGCCATGTGATCGGCAGCGTCGCGCAGACGATGATCGGCGTGCTGCTGGTCCTCGCGGCGGCGCTGGCGGTCGGGTTCCGCACGGACGCGGGCCCGCTGGAGTGGCTGGCGGCGCTGGGGCTGCTGACGGCGGTCGCGCTCGCGGTGACCTGGCTGTCGGTGGCGCTCGGGCTGATCTCGAAGACCGTGGAGTCGGCGAGCAACAAGCCGCTGATGATCCAGTTCCTGCCGTTCCTGGGCTCGGCGTTCGTGCCGGCCGACTCGATGGCCCCGGGGCTGCGCCAGTTCGCCGAGTACCAGCCGTTCACCCCCGTGACGGAGACGCTGCGCGGCCTGCTGTCGGGCTCGGCGGTCAGCTCCGACGGCTGGGTGTCGCTGGCCTGGTGCGCGGGCGTCGGGGTGCTCGGCTACGCCTGGTCGCGCAGGCTGTTCGGCCGTCCCGGCCGGTGAGCGCCGCGGGGGCCCGGCGGTGCGTCGCCGGGCCCCGCGCCGGGTCAGTTCACGGGGGCGTAGACCCGTTCGATCTGCTGGGTACCGCTCAGGGTGCGGTAGGAGCGGGTCCACTTGGTGGTGGCGTCGGGCCGGGTGCGGTCGGACAGCGCGTAGTAGTCCATCTGGGCGCGCTCGGCGGTGATGTCGAGGACGCCGTAGCCGTGCGAGTCCAGGTCGGTCCACTTGACGTGCCGGTTGGCGCCCTGGATCGCGGCGGAGGCCACCAGCGACAGCGTGTGCGGGGCGACCTTGAGGATGTCGTCGATGTTGTCGGAGCTGACCGACGTCACCACGAACTCGGTGGCCGCGCTGCCGGACGCCGGGTAGGTGGCGGCCTCGAACGGCACGTCGCAGGCCCAGGCGGAGTGGATGTCGCCGGTCAGGAACACCGTGTTGGTGATGTGGCGGTCCTTCAGGTGGCCGAGCAGTTCGCGCCGGTCGTGGGTGTAGCCGTCCCACTGGTCGGTGTTGAGGGCCAGTCCCTCGCCGGGCAGGCCGAGCAGCTGGGCGAGCGGGCGCAGCAGGTAGTCCGGCAGCGACAGGAACGCGACGGGCGAGATCATCACCTCGTTGCCGACCAGCCGCCAGGTGGTGTCGGAGGACGCCAAACCGGCCTTCAGCCAGTCGAGTTGGGCGCGGCCGGTGAGGGTGCGGTCGGCGGCGTCCACGTCGCCGTTGCCGATGCCGACCTGCTGCGAGCGGAACGAGCGCAGGTCGAGCAGGTGCAGGTCGGCGAGCTTGCCGTAGCGCAGCCGCCGGTAGGTGGTGCCGGCCACGGACGGGCGGACCGGCATCCACTCGAAGTAGGCCTGCTTCGCGGCGGCGACCCGGGCGCTCCAGTCGCCCTCGGCGCCGGGGGTGTGGTTCTCGGCGCCGCCGGACCAGGCGTCGTTGGCGAACTCGTGGTCGTCCCAGATCGCGACGGTGGGGACGGCGGCGTGCAGCGCCTGCAGGTCCTGGTCGGTCTTGTAACGGCCGTGCCGGGTGCGGTAGTCGGCGAGCGTGGTGATCTCGTTCGCGGGGGCGTGCGGGCGCACCACGGTGCCCCGGGTGCCGTAGGCGCCGGAGGCGTACTCGTAGATGTAGTCGCCGAGGAACAGGAACACGTCGAGGTCGCCGCGGGCCGCCAGGTGGCGGTAGGCGGAGAAGTAGCCGGCCTCCCAGTTGGCGCAGGACGCGACGCCCAGGCGCAGCCGGTCGACGGCGGCGTCGGCGGCGGGCGCGGTGCGGGTGCGGCCGACGGGCGAGACGGCGTCGCCGGCCAGGAAGCGGTACCAGTAGGCGGTGTCGGGGCGCAGGCCGCGTACGTCGGCCTTGACGGTGTGGTCGGTGGCGGCGGTGGTGGTGACGGTGCCGCTGGCGGCGACGGCGGTGAAGTTCCGGTCGGTGGCGAGCTGCCACTGGACGGCGGTGTCGGGCCCGAGTCCGGAGCCGGGCACGGCGTCGGCCCCGGGGGTGACCCGGGTCCACAGCAGGATGCCGTCGGGCAGCGGGTCGCCGGAGGCGACGCCGTGCAGGAAGCGGGCGGGCTCGGCGGCGGCCGCGCTGCCGGCGGTGGCGGCGAGCGGCAGGGCGAGGGCGCCTGCGGTGAGGGCGGCCGCCTGGATGACCTGGCGGCGCGCGGGGCGGGCGGTGGGCGCGGGAGCGGTGGGTTCGGTCACAGCACAGGAGATTTACCCACGGGTAACGGGCTTGTCCAGAGCCCGGGTTGACTATTCGTCAACGCTTCACCACGATATCGCCAAGACATTCGGATCGCCTGCGAACCATTGGTTCCCGGGTGCACAGCCATGGGGGTCGGCCGGTGGCCGGGAACGACGGGGGATCAGCCGGGGCGGAACACGGGGCGGGCCGGGGCCCCACCCGCCTGGGCCTGTGGTGGACGCTGGCCTGCCTGCCGGTGGCCTGGCAGGGCGGCGAGGAGGTGCTCCGGGCGGCCTTCGGCTACCCGGCCCCGTGCCTCGACCTGCCGGGCAGCGACTTCGGCAACGCCTTCTTCGTCCTGCTCCAGCTGCCGACCGCCTTCCTCCTCCTGGTGCTGGCGGCCGGCGTCGGGCTGCTGGTGGCCGACAGCGGCAGGAGCCGCTGGCGCTTCCTGCTCGCGCTGCTGGCCGTGGTGCTGATCCACATGATCGTCCGGATCCAACTCCTTCAGGGCCCGCCCGAGTTCTGCTGACCCCGGACCGCCCGCGCCCGGTTCCGGCCGGGGCCACGACCGATACGTGACCGATTCGCGCCGGAGCGCGGCTGCGTAGCGTCGGAGGCGTCAGCCCGACTCCGACTCCCCGGGAGCAGCACCATGACCGCGTACGTCCTGGCCCAGATCCACTCCTCCGAGCTCGCCCCCGGCATCGTCGAGTACCTGCAGCGCATCGACGACACCCTCGACCCGTTCGGCGGCCACTACCTGATCCACGGCGGCAGGTTCGAGACGCTGGAGGGGAGTTGGGGCCGGGAGGGCGTGATCGTGATCGCGTTCCCCGACTACGAGCGGGCCCGCGCCTGGTACGACTCCCCCGCCTACCGCGACATCCTGGGGCTGCGCACGCCCCACATGGTGGCCGACATCGTCCTCGCCGAAGGCGTCCGGGCCGGCCACCGCGCCGCGAAGCGGCTCGCCCCGCCCGGCGAGGACCGGTCCGGGTGACGTCGGCGGCGGCGGCCCGGCGCCGGGCGGCCGACCGCCGGTGCCGCGACGCGCCGCTACCGAAGTACCGGATGCCCGAGCTGCACAGCTCGCCGCAGGCGGTCGGGGCCTCCCGTCTGCCGGGCGGGCGCCCGTTCGGCTCATCAGGTGATGTTGAAGTCGCCCGTGAAGTCGGCGTTCTTCACGCCGCCGGCGGGGGCGCCGACGGTGCAGTCGACCCCGCCGCCGATCAGGCTGGTCGTCAGGGTGGCAGTGAAGGTGTGCCCCTGGAACAGGCCGCCGCTGACGGCGCCGGACAGGTGACCGGTGTTGAGGGCGGAGCCGTCGATCTGCAGGTCGACGGTGCTGGTGTAGCTGCCGCCGAACGCGTCGGTCCAGTCGATCCGGCCGGTGCCCTTCCCGGTGCCCGAGCTGCCGCTGGCCAAGCACGACAGCGTCACGCCGGCGAAGTTGGCGGTGAGCGCCGCACTGGTGAGGCCGAGACCGCTGTAGTCGTTGCAGGAGCCGTCCTCGCCCTGGTAGGTGACGTCCTGGGCGCGCGGGAACAGCTGCACGCCCGGATCGAAGTGGACCTGCCCCGAGGCCGAGCACGAAGCGGTCACGGCGGCGGCGGCGTCGGCCGCCGTCGGCGCGACGACGAGAGCGCCGGCGGACAGCGCGAGCGAGGCGACAGCGGCCAGAGCGGCGTAGGACGCGCGGTTGCGGAAAGCGCGAGGCATAGGTGTTCCTCTCCGAGGGGAAGGCGCGGCGGCGCCCTGCCGACCGCGACGCACCCACACTACGCAGAGCAACTGGCTCGACACCCAACGCAGTTGAGCTGTTCGTAGTCCACACCGGGCCCTTCCCTGTATCGCGGGAAGGGCCCGAAACGAGCGGGTGGCATCGCGGTGTCGCGACCCCTTCCCGATCGTGCTGTCAATAGCGTCAGACGCTGGCCACGGCGGTGAGCTGCTTCCAGCCGGCAGTGCCGTCCACCAGACCGAAGCCGTTCCACTTGTGGGCGTTGTAGTCGCCGGTGTTGTCGTAGGTACGGTCGTCGGAGCCGATCGCATAGAGATGCACGGTGTTGTCGCCGGTCTTCACGGCGGTGATCTGCTTGAAACCGGCCGTACCGTCCACCAGACCGAACCCGCTCCAGGCACCCTTCGTGTAGTCGCCGTCGTTCTCGTAGACGCGGTCGTCGGAACCGAGCGCGTACAGGCGGACGGTGTTGGCGGTCACCGCGGCGGTGATCTGCTTGAAACCGGCCGTACCGTCGACAAGACTGAAGTTGGTCCACTTGCCGGCGCTGTAGTCGCCGTCCTTCTCGTAGACCCGGTTGTCCGAGCCCAGGGCGTACAGCCGCACGGTGTTGCCGGTCACGGCGGCGGTGATCTGCTTGAAACCGGCGGTACCGTCCACCAGACCGAACCCGGTCCAAGTGCCCTTCGTGTAGTCACCGTCGTTCTCGTAGACCCGGTTGTCCGAGCCCAGCGCGTACAGCCGCACGGTGTTGCCGGTCGACACCGCAGTGACCTGCTTGAAACCGGCCGTACCGTCCACCAGACCGAACCCGGTCCAGGTGCCGTCGGCGTAGTTGCCGTCGTTCTCGTAGACGCGGTCGTCCGAACCCAGAGCGTAAACGTGCGTTGTGCTGTCCGTGGTGGTCGTGCTGGTGATCTGCTTGAAGCCGGCGGTACCGTCCACCAGGCCAAAGCCGTTCCACTTGTGGTTGTCGTAGTTACCGAAGTTGTCGTAGACGCGGTTGTCGGACCCGAGGCCGTACAGGTGGACGTTGTTGGCGGCGATCGGGGTCGGAGCCGGAGCCGGGTCGGACGCGACGTTGTTGTAGCGGAACGGCACGTAGGCCCCGGCGGTCATGGCGGACCTGGACATCGTGGTCGCGTGGGCGACGGTGCCCCAGGTCGATTCGGTGTAGATGTTCGCCGTGGTGTGGCTGCTGTCGGTCCAACCCGCGAAGAGCACGGCGTGAATGTTGTAACTGCCGTTGTCGTACCGGTCCAGCATGTCGCCGGGCTGCAGGTCGTCGTAGCTGTTGAGCTCGGTGGACACGCTCCGCAGGGTTACGGTGGTCAGCGCGCTGCTGAGGTGCCAGGCCATCGACACGTAGCCGGAGCAGTCCGAACGGTAGCTGCCGTTGCTGTCGCTCCACGAACTGCTCTGGCTGTAGGGGACCTGCTCGTCGACCCAGGACTGGGCGCGGGCCAGGATCTCGGCCCGGGTGATCGGGCCGCCCACGGTGGAGGTGCCCACAGCGTGGGCGGCGGTCGTGGTCGTCAGCGGGCCGATCAGGCCCGACGTGATGACGACGGCTGCGAGGGCGCGGCGGAGGGTGTTCTGCTTGCTCGGCATGGTCGTAAGGCTCCTGAGGTGGTGGAGGGTGTTCGAAAGCCGTCGGCTGTGCGACGAGGACCGGGCGCGGCGGTGATGCCGGTCGCCGTGAGATGTGTGCCGCGAACTGTGCTCGTGCGGCTGCTGTCGACGGACGGGACGGGGTCAGCTGGTGGCGACGGAGGTGATCTGCTTGAAACCGGCAGTCCCGTCCACCAAGCCGAAGTTGGTCCAGCTGCCGGCGCTGTAGTCGGCGTCCTTCTCGTAGACGCGGTCGTCCGAGCCGAGGGTGAACAGGTGAACCTGCGAGCTGCCTGTCACCGCGGTGGTCATCTGCTTGAAACCGGCCGTGCCGTCCACCAGACCGAACCCGGTCCACCTGCCGGCGCTGTAGTCGGCGGTGTCCTCGTAGACCCGGTTGTCCGAACCGAGTGCGTACAGGTGGACAGCGTTTCCGACCACTGCGGTGGTGATCTGCTTGAAGCCGGCCGTACCGTCCACCAGAGCGAAGTTCGTCCACTTGCCGGCGCTGTAGTCGCCGTCCTTCTCGTAGACGCGGTCGTCCGAACCGAGTGCGTAGAGGCGCACGGTGTTGCCGGTCACTGCGGTGGTGATCTGCTTGAAGCCGGCCGTGCCGTCCACCAGACCGAACCCGGTCCAGCTGCCCTTCGTGTAGTCACCGTAGTTCTCGTAGATCCGGTCGTCCGAACCGAGTGCGTACAGGTGGACAGCGTTTCCGACCACTGCGGTGGTGATCTGCTTGAAGCCGGCCGTGCCGTCCACCAGACCGAACCCGGTCCACCTGCCGGCGCTGTAGTCGGCGGTGTCCTCGTAGACCCGGTTGTCCGAGCCAAGGGTGTACAGGTGAACGGCGTTGCCGACCACCGCGCTGGTCACCTGCTTGAAGCCGGCCGTGCCGTCCACCAGGGCGAAGTTCGTCCAGGTGCGGGCACTGTAGTCGCCGTCCTTCTCGTAGATGCGGTTGTCCGCACCCAAGGCAAATACCCTGGCCACGTGCGGAGTCTCTGCGGACGGGCCGGAGGGGGTGGGGTTGTCGCCGGGGTAGGGGTTCGCGGTGTCCGCCCCAAGTCCCGCCGCAGGCCCGCACGTCGGCCAGGCCGACTGGCCCTGCTTCGCCAGCACCTTCTCCGCGACGAGGATCTGCTGCTGTTTGGTTGCCAGGTTGGCGGTCGGGGCGTAGAAGCTCCCCCCGTATGCCTGCCAGGTGGCCTTGTTGAACTGCAGGCCGCCGTAGTAGCCGTTGTTGGTGTCTATGCTCCAGTTCCCGCCGCTCTCGCACTGGGCGACCTTGTCCCAAGTGGCTACCGAGGCGGCCGAAGCCTGGCCCGCAGCCAGCAGAGGGGCAGCAAGGCACAGGATCGCGGCGGCTGCCGTGAGTGTGCGTGTGGAGTTCGTACGGGTGTTGGTGGTGGTGAGGGTCATAACGAATACTCTCTGAAGTGATAGTCAGTGCGTCGTCGGCACTGGTTGCGCAGCCTGAACAGTGACGGTCTGCCAGATCGCCGGCGTCGGCACGGTGACCGTCCGAGGTGGGAGGCTTTGCTCGCCAGGTGCTTCGGCCTGCACCACGGAAGCTCAAAGTCCGATGGCCGCACGACGCGGCCCGGATCGGGTTTTGACCAGTGAATGACGGATGGTCAGCAGTTTTCCGGTGCCGGCGGGCGACAAAGGCACTTCGGCAGAGGTGAGCGCACGGTAGCCCCGAGCGTGCACAGCAGCCCCGCGCCACGGAAAGTCGTCAGCACTCGAACCTCCAGAAGAAATCTGATGACCGGCAGTCATATATATCCGGCAGACAAGCCAGTTCGCCAATTCGCCTGTGGCTCGCAAACCGCCGATGACGGGCGATCAGCCAGCAGAGATGAGCAAACGCGACCAAGAGCTTCTATCACCTGATTTCTAGACATACGTTCTCGCCAAATAGGAACAACTCCACCTCTTCGACCCCAAGGAAACAGAAGCTGACTGGCACTCAAGTATCAATATTTGCCACGACATTGGGCACCCGAATCCACGCCAAGGCCTTGGCGGGGCGCATCGATCATCCGTTACCGAACCGTTGTCCGGTGGAACGGGCTGACACCACCGGCACAGCAGCCTGAAGGCGCCTTCAATGCGCGAGGCCCGCATCGCCCCGTTCCACCTTCAGCGCCTCACTGGCGCCCCCCACCAACCCCTGTCTCGGCCGGACGTATCGCTGACACCGTGTCAGGGTGACCCACAACGCTGGTCCGCCAGGGCCGGGTTCTGGTGGCCCGGCCCGGCGGGAGGGGGGGTCAGCAGCCGGCCAGGATGGTGCCGAGGGCCGTCTTCTCGGCGCTGTCGACGGACAGGTTGTAGTAGTACTTCACCTGCACCCAGGCGCGGACGTAGGTGCAGCGGTAGGAAGTGACGGCCGGCAGCCACTCGGCCGGATCCTTGTCGCCCTTGGAGCGGTTGCTGCTCGCGCTGACGGCGAGGAGCTGGGGCCGGGTGACGTCGTTGGCGAAGGCCTGGCGCTGGGCGGTGGTCCAGGCGGAGGCGCCGGAGTCCCAGGCCTCGGCGAGCGGGACTATGTGGTCGATGTCCAGGCCGGAGGCGGCGGTGATCGTGACGCCGTCGTACGCGGAGACCCAAGTGCCGGAGGTGGCGGCGCAGTTGGCGTCGGTGACCACGTTGGAGCCGTCGCGCTTGAGGACGGTCTCCCGGGTGTTGCAGGTGCCGGAGATGGTGATCCAGGTGGGGAAGAGGTCGCGGTTGTAGCCGGTGCGGTCCTCGGCCTTGACGGCGAGCTGGGCCAGGTAGCCGCGGGCGGTGGCGGCGGAGACGGGGGTGGGCAGGGCGGCCTCGGCGGTGCCGGTGCTCGCCGTGACGGCTCCGGCGGCGACGACGGCGGTGGCGGCGAGGGTGGCGAAACGGCGGAGGAAACGGTTCGTCACGACGGGGGGCTCCTGGACTCGGTGCGGGGCAAGGGAGTTGCGGTGCCGAGCCAGCGTGGCAGGCCGGGATCTATGCGGGTAGATCCCGGCCGTGAAGATTGGATTACCGTCCGGTGGCCGTCCCGGCCGGAATGTGAAGGTTCATCATCAAGCCCGTGAGGCGCAGGACACCGGCTCAGCGTCCGCGCGCGGCGGGCCAGCGGTCGAGCGGCAGCGGCCCCCGGGAGCGGATGGTGCGGATCGCGAACGTGGACCGGGCGTCGCGGACCGGACCGATCGCCAGGATCTCGTCCAGCAGCACCAGTTCGTAGGTGGCCAGGTCCGGCACCGCGATCTCGACCAGGAAGTCCGCCTCGCCGGAAACCACGTGGCAGGCCACCACCGACGGGATCTCGGTCAGTGCCCGTTCGATCTGCCGCGAGGTCTCCCGCGAGTGCTGCTCGACCCGCAACGAGACGAACACCGTCAGGCCCAACCCGACGCGCTCCCGGTCGAGTTCGGCCCGGTACCCGGCGATCACCCCGTCCGCCTCCAGCGCCTTGGTGCGGCGCAGCGCGGAGGACGGGGAGAGCCGGACGGCCTCGGCGAGATCGACGTTGGCGGTGCGGCCGTGGCGCTGGAGGTGGTCCAGGATGGCACGGTCGATGCGGTCGTACTGCTGGCTCGGCATGCCGTGCACCCTAGCGGCCGTGGCGCGGTGGATTCTGCCGTTCCGGGCAGCCGGGACGGCGAAATTCGCCATCGCGTGCCGCGCGGTCGGGGCCACAATCGCCGCATGTCCGAGAAGAGCGCCGAGAGCCTTTCCCACCTGTCCACCGCCGGGGCGTCCGCCCTGTACATCGGGGCCCTGCTGGGCCCCAGCCTGCTGCTGCTCCCGGGGCTGGCGGCCCGCGCCGCCGGCCCGGCCTCCCTGTTGGCGTGGCTGGCGCTGCTGGTGCTGTCGGGTCTGATCGCCGCGGTGTTCTGCGCGCTGGGCACCCGGGTCGGCTCGACCGGCGGCGTCGCCGGGTACACCGCCGCCGGCCTGGGCGAGCGGGCCGGGCGGGCCGCCGCCTGGTGCTTCCTGGCGGGCGTGGTGGCGGGCGCGCCGGTGGTCTCGCTGATCGGCGGCAGCTACGCGGCGGCGGCGCTGGGCGCAGGCGAGTCGACGGCCGTCCGGGCGGGCCTGGTGGTGCTGGGGCTGGTGCTGGCGGTCCGGCTGTTCGGGGTGCGCACCGGCGCGGGGCTCCAACTGGCGCTGGTGTCCGTGCTGGTGGCGCTGGTGCTGTTCGCGGTGCTCGGTTCCGCCCCGCACGCCCGGGCCGCCCACTGGACGCCGTTCCTGCCGTACGGCTGGGCGGGCGTGGCGCGCGCCGCGCCGCCGCTGATGTTCGCCTTCGTCGGCTGGGAGGCCGCGGCCTCGCTGACCACCCGGCTGCGAGACCCGCGCCGCCAGCTGCGCCGCGTGGTGCTGATCGCCTTCGTGGTGACGTCGCTGCTCTGCCTCGGCCTGGGCGCGGCCACCGTCGCGGTGCTCGGCCCGGGCGCGGGCGGCGCCGTCCCGCTGGCCGACCTGCTGCGCGCCGCGATCGGCGACCAGGGCCGAATTCTGGCCGCCGGCGCGGCACTTGTGCTCACCCTCGCCGCCACCAACACCTACCTGGCGGGCGCCGCCGAGCTCCTTGAGGCACTGCTGCTGCCCACCCCCGCCCCCGGCCGTCGCGGCTCGTACGCGGTGCTGGCGACCACGGCGCTGACCGGCGGCCCGCTGATCGCCCTGGTCGGCTCGGGCGTCCTGACGACCTCGCAGCTGGTGGCCGTGCCGACGGCGCTCTTCCTGACCGTCTACCTGGCCTGCACGGCCGCCGCGATCCGGATCCTGGACGGCCTGCCCCGGCTGGCCGCCCTGATCTGCTGCCCCGCCGTACTGGCCCTGACCCTCGGCACCGGCTGGCCGGTCCTCGCCGCCGCGGCGGTGGCCCTGGCGGGGGCATTCCTCGGACGGCGTGCGGAGGGGCGGCGTACGGACGGGCGGCGTACGGACGGGCGGCGTACGGACGGGCGGGGCGCGGCGGACGGCGGCGGGGCCGGTGCCGACAGCGGGGCCGGTGCCGGCGTCGGGGTGGAGGCGGGGACGCGCTGACCGGTCCGGGCGGCGCCTGCCTGGCCGGGGTCGAACTGACGGCCCGTCCTCGCGCGGGCATTCCGGCCCGGGCGGCGGGTGGTTCACCGCCTGGTGGGGTTTGGGCGGGGACGGGTGTCGGGCCGGGTGGCGGCGGCCCGAGGATCGGGCAATGGACCCCGCCCCAGGCGCCTTCCCGCCGCCCTTCCCGTCGTTCCCGTCGTTCCCGACCTTCCCGTCGTTCCCACCGCTGCCCCGTCCGCCGTGGCCGCCGCCCGACCCGCACCCCTCCTGGCACTGCCCGAGCGCCTCGCCCAGCCCGTCCCCCACCCCCACCCCCACCCCCAGCCCGTCGCCGACGCCGTCCGCCGCACCGACTCCCGCGGTGGCGACGCCCGCCGCGCTGCCGTCGACGCCGCGTCAGTCCTCCTCCCCCTCCCCCGCGACCGGGGCGGTCTCCCGTCCGCCCTCCGCCGCTCCCGCCCCACCGGCCGTCGTCGAGTCGCGCCCCGCCGCCACCCCGACCGCCTCGACGGCCGTCGCCGCCCCGCCGCCACCTGCCGCACCGGCGGCCCCCGCCGCGGCGATCGAGCCGTCGGTGTGGGCGACCGTGCTGGTGCTCACCGTTCTGCTCCCGGCGGCGCTCGCCGCGCTGGCCGGGCAGCATCTCGCGTTCTCCAGGAGGAGCCGATGAATCCCTCTCCGCTGCTCGGCGCACTGTCCGCGATGACCCTCGCCGTCGGCGCGCTCGCCATGGCCCACCGGCTCCGCCCGCGGACGCCCGAGGGCGAGCCGCCGCCGGACCCGCATCCCGCCCTGGGCGCGATCGGCTCCGGCCTGCTGTCCGGCTTCACCCTCCTCACCGGCTTCCTGATCGCCACCGGCTGGGCCGCCCACAGCACCGGCATCGTGCCCCCGGACGGCCTCTACCTAGCAGACCTGGCGGCCGGCGGCGCGGTCCTGCTGTATCCGTCGCTCGCGGGGCTGCCGTTCACGCCGCGCTACGTGACAGCGGTGTGCCTGTTCGGGCTGCTGGTCGGCTATGTGATGGTGACGGCCGTCCAACTCCGGCCCTGAGAACGGGAATTGCTCCGCCGAAGACGCCTACGGCCGCGCGCAGCGCCGTGGCCCCGCCGACCCGAGGGGGTGGGCGGGGCCGGGGGCCGTGGCGTCAGGAGGTGGTGCAGGCGGAGCCGTTCAGGGTGAAGGCGCTCGGGGCGGTGTTGTTGCTGCCATAGGTGGCCTGGATGCCGAACGCGGTGGACGCGCCGGCCGCCAGGGTGCCGTTGAAGCCCTGGTCGGCGGCGGTGACGGCGGCCCCGCTCTGGGTGACAGTGGCGTTCCAGGCGCTGGTGATCCGCTGGTCGCCGGGGAACGTCCAGGCGAGCTTCCAGCCGGAGATGGTGGCGCTGCCGGTGTTCTTCACGGTGATGTCGGCGGTGAAGCCCCCGCTCCAGGAGTTCGCCCGGTACGCGACCGAGCACGACGCGCCCCCGCTCGGCGGCTGGCTCGTCGGCGGCTGCGACGTGGGCGGCTGACTCGTCGGCGGCTGCGAGGTGGGCGGCTGCGTGGCCGGCGGGCTGCTCGGGTCGGGTGCGTTGAGCGCCAGTTGGTAGGCGATGTCGGGCACGAACGTCCCGGCGGCGGCCGCGCAGCCGTCCGCCTCGCCCGGCGGCTTGATCCACAGGAAGGCGTCGACGGCGCTGTCGCCGGTACTGGCCGTCGGGTAGTTGCCGATCGCACGCCCGGACGGGTCGCACCAGGTGCTGCCCGCCGGGCCGTTGCCGTTGCGGCTGGTGTCGATGACGGCGTGCAGGTTGCCGGGGTTGCCGAGCGCGGAGAGCACGTTGCGGGCGAACGCGGTCTCCCCCGCCGTGGTGTTGAAGTTCGACACGTTGGTGAAGAACCCGTCGGCGTTCAGCACCCCGGCGGCGCGCAGCCGGTTGGCCTGCTCGGTGGCGGAGTTCCAGGTGGAGTGCCCGCCGTCGAGGTACACCTTGGTGGCCGGGCTGGCCGTGTGGATGGCGGTGACGGCGCGCGCCAGCGAGGCGAAGCGGTCGCTCTGCTGCTGGGCGCTGAGGCAGGTGGTGAGCGCGATCGAGTCCGGTTCGAGCACCACGATCGAGCGTGAACTGCCCAGCCCGGCAGCGAACTTGGCGGCCCAGGCGTCGTACGAGGCGAGGTCGGGCGCGCCGCCGGCGGACGCGCCGCCGCAGTCCCGGTTGGGGATGGCGTAGGCGACCAGCACGGGCGTCCGCCCGGCCTGCTCGGCGGCGGACGTCACCGCGCGGACGTCCGAAGTGACCGTCGCCGGGCGGTAGTTGCTGAACCAGATGCCCTGCGGCTGGCTGGCGATCCGCTTGGAGATCACCGGCGTCCGGGAGTCGCCGGGGTTGGCGGCCACCCACTTGACGACCTGCGACGCCGGGTCCCGGTAGAACTGGGTGCCGGCCGGCAGGCTGCCCTGCACGGCGGCGTCGGCACCGCCCTGCAGGCCGGCCACCAGGCCGAACGCGGTCGCCGTGGCGGCGAGCGCGAGCGCGGCGGCCCGACGGGAGGGCTGCGGGGCGGGTCGGGCGGCCGGGTCGGCGGGGAGCGGCGGGACGGTGCTGCGCCGGTGGCGGTCGGGGGTGTGCACGGTGTCCTCCGGGGCTCTCGGGTGGGGCGGGCTGACCGGGGCCGATGCGGAGACCGTCGTCGTGGGAGCGCTCCCGCAGCGGGCTCGGCCGATGGTAGCGGCCGGACCTCCCCCGACGGCAGCCTCCGCGCACCGTGAACTCCCCTACCGCCCGGCCGGGTTGACGCCCTCCCCCGCGCCACGACCTGCACGTTTTCTCCCCCGCCGCAGGCCTTCACGCCTCGGCCGCCCGCCTGTAACTTTCCGGTGGTGACGGGCCGGACGCGTACGGTGGACCCGTCTCGCGGGGCGGAGCGGGGAGGCGGACGATGCGCACGGCGGGGCGGGCGGTCGGGTACGCGGTGCTGGCGGCGCTGCTCTGGGCGGCCGTGTTCTTCGGCGTCCGCGAACTGGCGGGCCTCTCCTACCGGTTCGGCCTCCAGATCGTCGTTCCCGCCGTGCTGATCTCCGCCCTGTTCATCGCGCTCGCCGCCTGGCCGGCCGCCCGGCGCGACCCGACGGGCTGGACGGTCGCGCTCGCCGTGCTCGCCGTCGTCATGCTCTTCGCCCACAGCCACCTGCTGGACGTACGGGCACTGCGCGACCACGGCCTCGAACAGCACGCCCGGGTCACCCGCGTCACCACGGAATGGGACGCCGACAACAACAGCTACCCGCGCCTGACCCTGGAGGCCCTCGACGGCCCACCGATCACCGACCTCGTCGACGGCCGCCTCGGCTCCTCCTACCGCGTCGGCCAGACCGTCACCGTCACCACCGACCCGACCGGCCACGTCCACACCGAACTCGGCGCCCTCCCCAGCACCGCCCACCAGCGCTGGACGGCCCGCGTCGACACCGCGACGGGCCTCCTGATGGCCGTCCCCCTCACCGGCTGGGCCCTCAGCCGCACCCGTACGCGCCGCACCACCGGCCCCCACCCGGAACGGCGGACGGCCCGGAACGGTCAACAGCCAGGTACGTGATCGGCAGGCCCCTCGGCCGCCAACCACGGGCGAGAGTTCGTACGTCCCAGGACGTCCCCCATCGTGCACTGCTGCCACCACACCGACCACCGGCGCGCAGAAGAGCGCAAAAAGCACCGGCCCGTAGCCGTCGTGGAAGGCGACTGCCACCACGACGATCTCGCCGAGGCACACCGTGCCCGCCCCCCAGGCCCCTGCCTGCCTGCCTGTCTCAGGGCCCGGTCGCGGCCTCGACTGCCTTCGCTCTGCAAGCCGAGCATTTTCCGGACGTCTTCGTTGCGACGAACAAATGCCGGTAGACCGTCACCTGGCTCCGGGGTATGCCACAGAACGTCACCACGTCAGCCAAGGCGTGCTCCAGAGCCGGACTGTCTGTCTCCCGGCATGCGGAGTGGCCCGTGGGGGCGAGCCCGAACATCAACCCGACGGAACGGAGGTGGCGACGAAGCTGCAGCATGGCCACCATCCTTGCAGCCGACTCGATCAACCTGAAGTCGGAGACAGGCACCGCTCGGCGGCCCTCCGTCCTCCAGTCGACGGGCCGTCACCGCCGCTGACGTTCTTTCTCGGGTTCTGGCTCAACTTCCGTAATCTGCATACGGTGAGTGACGACATAGCGGTGCTGTCGGTCGACGTGGGCTTCGAGTCGGTGGACGTGAGGATCAAGTCCCTTGCAGCGGGGTGCAGTTGTCCGGGCTGTGGGGGATGGTCGACCCGGGTTCACAGCTCCTACCTGCGGTTTCCCGTCGACGGGCTGGCTTTGTTCACGGCTTGCCTCACCGATGCCCACCAGGACGCCGGTGGCGCCGCGCTCCCGGCCGGGACGGTCGCCCACCTCGGCCCCGCGGCGTCCGGGTCGTCGAGGGGTTCCGCGACCACCACACTCCCGGCGCGGTCGTCTTCGAACCGGGAACCGACCCGGAACAGGGCCGCTGACTCCCGGCCGGCGGCGTGCCGACGACGGCGCCTGCCGGGCAGCCGCGGTGCAGAACAGGTGGGCGGGCTGCTGCGCTATCCCTTGCCCGGTAGTGGCGTTCCATTCTGCGGGTACGGGCCCACCGAGGTACCCGGCGCGCAGACCGCAAAGGCAGCCAGGGCTTCAGGCTGACCGCCCCAGTTCTTCGCCCGGACAATCCACTCCCGGCCGACTGCATACATGTAGGAGAGATTGACGTTTCCTGTCAGGGTCGACCCCATGCCTCCGCCTGTGGGTACCTGACCTTCTGGGCAGGAGACGTCAGCGCCGCCTTCCTGCCCGGCCGGAAGCGTGACGGCATTGCCCATCACGTACTGGTAGGTGACGGCGGCCTGGGCGGCCTTCCCCGCAGTGGCGGATTCGTGCCCGTCCTGGGCGAAGGCGAGAGTGGAGCCGAGTGCGAGAACGCCCAGTGCCAGTGCGGGAGTGCGGAGTCGTTTCATCATGACCTCTCGATCGGTCGATGTGTCGGACATCCGATTACCCTCGGCGAGTTCAGGTACCCCGTGAATCACGCCAACGCCGCAAACAGAAACGTTCATTTGTAGCCTGTCCGAATGAACGGCCTGCCGCTCGTCCGCCGTCTGGCCTACGTCGGGTTCCGGGCGACCCCGGTGCGACGGCTCCCGTGCTCCAGAGACGGTTTCGGGGACGGCGGTCAGGGCTCGGTGAGGTTTTCACCATGATTTGAGCCGTCGGCCTTCGTCAGGTCCGGCGGAAGCGGATCAGTGGCGGGTGTTCCACCGCGTCCGGGTCAGCCCTGGGGTCGTAGGCGGCCAGACGGGCTGCGCGGACCCGCTCGACGATCCGCAGCCATTCCCGGTGGTCCGCCTCGGCGGTGAGGACCGACCGATCGAAGGCCGGGTCCTCCAGCGCCGGGCCCCGGACATGGTGGAGCTGCTCCAGCGCCTTGGCCGCCGCCTGGTCGATCTCGGCCGGCGTCATGCCGTCCGCGTCCCGGCACACCAGCGCGCGGTGGAAGTGGCCGGTGTCGGGGTGGAGTTCCAGGCGCTCGTCCTGGGGCGCAGCCATCGGGCCGGGATGGTGTGGGCGACTGGCTTCGTTCATGTGAAGTGGTGCTGGCTCAATTTATGTGGTGCTGCCACGCTGAGTGACAGCCAACAAGTCGGGCGCTGCGAGTTCCCACGTCAGAACGGCGGATCTTCGGTGCCACCTCCTGTCCGCTGGTTTGCCAACCAGTAGTCATCATCGGCCAGGCGGGCTCGCAGTTCACGGGATGCGATGTCGTTCGCGTTTTCCAGGTCACTGGTGTCGTGACCCCAGGCGTTGAGCGCGTCCAGGGCGCGATCACGGTGGTAGCGGTCGGTGCTGGTGGTCAGCAGGTAGCGGGCGTGTTCGACCAGCTCGGCCCGGTGTGTCATGAGCCTGGGGTCCTCTGTGAGGGGGATGGCTGCCACGAGGGCCTCGTCGCGTACTTTCGCATTGTCATGGCCGAGGAACGGCCGAACTGCGAAGTAGATAGCCGGGCGCAAGTTCCTGAAGACGCGCGTGTCCGGGCATTCTTGGAGGAAACCTTCGCCATAGAGGTACTCGGCGTCGTAGGCGGTGGCGCCGATCCTGTTCAGTAGCGTCGCGCGGGTGGGATGGCGTGATGGCACGTCAGCGTCGTGGTCGAGGTCGCCCACTTCGGTGGCCGGATGGTTGAGGATGGCTGCGAAGTACAAAGCCACCGGCACGGTGACTTCGTAGATGGTGTTCTGGTGATCCACCTCATCGCTCACGTCCTTGATGGCGGCTGCCCTGACGGCCGGGTCGGGGTCGAGGAGACGCGCCAGGGCGACCGGCAGGGATTCGCCCTTCCCGTAGGGGGTGGCGAGCGATGCCCAGTCCGTGCCCTTGAGAAGCTCTTGACAGTGGGGCAGCCTGTCGGAATGGATGCACTCTGTCCAGCTGCCGCGGTTGGTCACAGGCCGAGGCTGTAGCGTCGCCACGAGGGCGTTGTGCGTGGTGTCCTCCACTGAGCAGACACGCTTTCGAGCAATGGTCAAGAGTTGTGGGTGAGCTGATCTTTCAGCTCTCGCTGCGGTGGCTGAGGGTGGCCCTCGCGGTGCTGCGGATCCGCCTGGTGCGACCGGCTTCGGCGAGGAGTTCGACGGCCTCGGTGTTCGTCCCGGCGGCGGCCTTGAGCTGGAGCCAGCTGGATGACGCGAGCAGGTCATCCGGCTGCCACGGCAGCTTGAGCATGACGGCGCGGAAGAGGGACCACTCCCACAGGCGCTGAGCCAGGAAAGGGTGGTCGATCGTCGCCCGGGTCATCGCCTGCACCCACCCCTCGTAGGTGAGACCGGGGTAGAGGTCGGCGGCTCGACGGTCCAGGTGCCGCAGCACGGCGGACTGGGCCATCGTCCGGTCCGGATCGGTGAGCACGCGGCTGACCAGGTCGACCTCGTCCAGGTCGGCAACGCGCCTCAGCTCGGCAACGTAGGCCGCGAAGCGGACGTGCTCGTCCGGGTTCACAACTTCCCTATTGGATGCGCTTGTTGAAGGCGATCCGAAGGGGTGCTTCGTTGGCAGGCTGGAAGGTGTTCTGGGTGCCTGGAGGCGGCACGGCGACCGGTGTCCGGCCGGGCCTGCTGCGCGGTTGGGAGTGCCTCGGGGAGCGCGAGGCGTCGAGCGGTATCCGTCCTGGAGATCCGATCTTCCTGTCGCCGGCCACCAGGTCGGCCCACTGCTGAGCCGCTACGTGCAGTCGAGGGTGTTTCGCTTCTACGAGGTGGAGACCAGGAGGAACTACGCGACAGACATTGCACTGCTGCTGACCTTTCTCTGGGACGTGGCAAGTCGTGGGTCCAGGCGACGGGCCAGGACCTGGACGACTACGAGTTCTGGCGTCAGGAGACGCCGGAGAACCCCGGTCAGATCGGCGGGTCCAAGTGGAACCGCGAGCCGGCGGCGTTCACGGCGCTCTACCGGTGGGCGAAGCGAGCGGGGTGGATCGCCTCCAACCCGACGGCTCCGTCCAGGGGCGGCCCTGGGGCATCGTCATCGACCAGAAGTACTGCCACAGCTACCGGGCACAGCCGCACTGGCACGTCGTGCACGAGTACAACGGGGAGCTGTTCGTCTGGAACGTGGCCAAGCGCATCGAGGACGCTGAATGCCGATTCCGAGACGGGGTGTTCGAACCGCAATCCGGCATCGGGACGGCCTTCCTGGACGCCTGCATGCTGAAGACCCACCCCGGGTGTCCCGACTTCTTCCAGGGCAAGGTCTTCGACCTGGTCCGGGACGAAGAAGTCCGCACGACCATCGAGGACATCAAGGTGAGCCTGGACCTCTCCCGCCACGGCCGGCAGCTCCTCGCCGCCAAGCAGGGGTGGTCGTACAACGTCGGCTTGGAGAAGGCCGAGAAGGAGTTGAAGGACAAGTAGGAACAACGCGGAGAAGACGCTCCCGAGCTGTACCGGCAGTTGGTCGCCGACGTGCAGATGGGCAAGCAGGTTCCGGGCAACTACGCCTCGGTGCTGGGGATGATCAGTCGGCTCCCTCGGCTGTTCCTCGGGGCCTGACAGCGGGTGATTCGGTCGATCACCAGGCGCTCGAAGAGGTCCTCGGGCAGCTCGTCCTGGTACTGCTCGACCGAACGATGCGCGGCGACTGCGTCGCCGTGCCAGCGGCTGATGACGTCCTCGTTGAAGTCGATCAGCCGACGCACGTCGTGCGGGGTCAGCTCGGGGTGGAACTGGCACCCGAAGACCCGCTCGCCGTAGCTCAGCGCCTGGACGGAGGTGTGCTCGTTGCGGAACTCGATACGTACGCCGTCCACTTCCTCGATCTGCGGACTGATCGCCTGGTAGTGGAACGACGGCACGACGCCGACGCCTTGGCGGTCGCCGACCCGGCGCACCTCGGTCAGGCCGACCTCGATGCCCGAGGTGTCGATGATCGAGCCCGGACGCAACGCCTCCGCGATCAGCTGCGAGCCCAGGCACACGCCGACCACCGCGGGGCCGGTGTCGCCGTCGCGCCCGTTTGCGTCGGCGATGAGTTCCCCCATCAGCTTGATGGTCGCGCGCATCCACGCGGCGTCAGAGCGCACCGAGGTCTGGCCTCCGGTGAACACGTACGCCAAGGCCGGCTGTCGCCGTCGAGCGGTGAGATCGGCTGCCTCGGTCACCAAGTTCAGGCGCCCGCAGCTCAGACCGGCCCGGGTCAGCCGCTGCTCAATCCGGTCGGCGTAGTCGAGACCGTCGTAGATCAGCCCGTCCGCGACGCAGATCTGCACGTCCACCGGCACAATCCCCACCCCTCTTACTCGAAGAACCTCGACCACAGGTTGAGGGCCGAGTCGACGCACTGGACGAAGCTCAGGATAGCCACGATCGTCACTGCGAGGTTGACCTTCGTCACCCGGCGCATCTGGTCGTGCTCCAGTTTGCGTTCCACCGCGCGCCGCGCCATCTCAAGCAGGGTGTCGGTGCGCTCGCGCACCTTTTCGGTCTCCCACGCCTCCAGGACGCTGTCGCGCAGCTTCAGGACGTGGAAGTCGTAACTGAACGTGGGTCGCACCAGCGCCTGGTAGTCGGCGCGCAGCCGTCGTTCCAGCGCGATGAGCAGTTCGGGGTCCTCGTCCAGTGCCATTTCACGGACGATCCGTTCTGCGGCACCGGCGGAGCGTTCAAGCCGGGCGTAGTGCACATTCAACTGGCCGAGAAGGTGTTCGAGTTGGCCGAGCGTGTCACTGGGGTCGTCTCGGGAGGCCAGCAGGAAGAAGGCGTATCCGGGGTAGAAGAACTCCTGCGGCCACGTTGACTCGGAGGGGATCGGCGCGACGGAGCGGGGGTAGATCAGGTGCCGCAGCGCATCGGAGAGGGTCGCCCGGCCGGGTGCCGGGTGGGTGGTTCCGCCCGCGTAGGTGAGATTGAAGTAGGGCAGGACTGTGGGGCACGGCGGCCCCTGTCGGCACCGGTCGGACATCGCTGTCAGGGCTGGCAGCAGTTCGTCCCTGATGCGCGCGGTGAGGTCGTCGCGGCCCTTCGGCCCGAAGCCGTCGATGAGTTCTTCCCGCCGCCCCCCGGCCCACCCCTCCACGACGCGCATGTGCACGGCCACCGACCCGTAGCCGTCCGGGAACAGGATGCCGGTGACATGCAGCTCCACCGGTAGCGCCGTCGTCCCGCGCACGATCGCAGTCAGCCGCGCGTCGAACTCCTCCGACCCTGCGAAGTGGGTGAGCAGGTCGACCGGCGGATTGCCGAACGTGAGCGAGCCGCGCAGGAACTGGTCCAGGGATCGGTGCACCAGCGTCAGGCGCCCGTCCGGATCGAGCCCGCCCTCCGCCGGAACGGCGAAGCTCGGAGAGTCCGCGAGCGAGACCGGCCCGGGGAAGTAGGGCCCGGTCAGCAGGAGCAGGGCGTCGCCGCAGAAGTCGACGCTTGATTCTGCAGGCGGCGGCACAGCAGCCTCGCGCGGATGCGGTATGAGCACTCCACCCGGTAGTCCTGCCTTGTCCCGGACGGGTCCAGCGCCGTCCATGCGATCGCCCCCCAGCGAATCTGGCATCTCCAGTCTTTGCCGACTTACGAGATCCCATGACAGGCGCCCGGCGCGCCGCCCTGATCGCAGCTCCGCTACCGGTTCACCCTGGCAGGTTGTCCCTGTCGGCGAACACGCAAATCAGTCTGCGTGAGGAGTTGTGACAGCGCATCCGGCTCGACGTAAGCAGGGGCCGAGATTCCGGTTCGCGAGATGTCTCAGCCGCGGAAGAAGTTCGGCTGAGCGGTCCTACGCCGACGAAGGCAGCAACGGGTTGTCAGAGCCCGGCTTCGCTTCTCAACACGCTGACTTGACAGGGAACTACAGGGTGTCGTTGACGTTCATGCGGCCTGCTCCTCGCGCTCGACCAGGACACCGTTCTCGAACGTGGCCCCGGAGCGGACCAGGGCGACGAGGGAGGCTCCGGTGATCGCGCGCCAGCGGGCCCGGGCGGACTCGACTTCGGGAACTTGGCGCCGTAGGTCTTCGCGAACGCCTCGATCGCCTTCGTCGCAGCGGGCTGCGCGGACTTGGGCAGGCAGTTGGTGACGTTGCGGGATTTGTGAACCCAGCACCTTTGCGGCCTGGCCTCCGGGAACACCTCGGCGAGCGCCCACCAGAGGCCCATGGCGCCGTCGTCGATGACCAGCTCGGGGTCGCGCATGCCGCGCCGGCGGCAGTCGCGAAGCAGGTCGGCCCACGACTCGGTGGACTCGCGCAGGCCCTCGGCCAGGGCGATCAGCTCCTTCGTGCCGTCCAGCCGGACACCGAGCAGGACCAGGACGCACGAGTGGACCTGGCCGAACCGGACCTTGGGGTGCACGCCGTCGGCCCAGACGTAGACGAAGTCGCGGTCGGACAGGTCCCGGTCCTGGAAGGCGACGTGGTCGTCGCTCCACTGCTTCGTCAGCCGGGTCACGGTCGTCGGCGAAAGGCCGGCCGTGCCGCCGAGGAACTGCTCCAGCGCGGGCACGAAGTCGCCGGAGGACAGTCCGTGAAGGACGAGGAACCGGCGAAGGCCGGCTGACCGGCTGCGGCCGCCCAGCCTGGTCCGGCGATCTAACTCCACATGTCCACACCTTCGCGTCCACTCGGATCCAGCGTCAAGAGGTCTTCGTGAAGGCCCGAGAGGGGGCGGCCGGTGGGACGGCCGTCCTCACCGGACTCCATGACCGACCAGCCGACATCGACCCCGGACACGTTCACGTCCCCGCCGCAGTCGAGCTCGTCCACCACGGCGAATACCGCTTCATAGGCGATGGCCCGAGCCAGCAGCACCAAGTCCTCCCGGTCTGCCCCCGCATCCAACAAGCGCCGAGCTGCCGCCACCTGCTCCAAAGCCCCCGGGTCGGCCCAGCCGTCGATCGCACCCCGCCACAAGGAGCGGAGCAGCAGGAACCGCGCCAGTTGCGGCCGGTTCTCATCAATCTCGGACCGTGCCCAAGCGGACGCGTCAGCCGCACCAAGGGCCTCGAACTGCGTCCGAAGCGACTCCGCCGCGGCTCGCTTTGACGGTGCGAGTCCGGACAACCACGACTGCCACGTCGCCTCGACATCATTCATCGCACCAGGATGCCCACTCGATGCCAGCACCGGCAAGATCAACAATTCCTGCGGATCCCGATCCTCATCGCCACCTGGTGACGTCATTTCTGGTGAACATCCGCAACGCGCAAGATCGCCAACTGCTGCCCAAACCACTGATCAACCGCTGCTACTTCACATGAACGAAGCCAGCAGACCGTCACAGAGCGGGAAGGAGGCTCGGAGCACCGTCATGACCCTCTCCATCGCGCGCTGCGCGAGTGGATCTCCGGTGCCGCCGCCGCCTGGGTGCTGGAACAGGCCGTGCACAACGTCAGCACCGCCTGCGGACCCGTCGCGGCGGCCGCCCCTACACTGCACGCCATGAGTGAGATACCCCTCGATGCCGAGGCCGCCGAGCGCCGGGCCGCCGCTGCTGCCTTTCTGGCCGAACTGGAAAGGGCGGCTGCCGGGTTCGGGCTTTCGCTGCCCGTGCCCGAGAGTGTCCACCGGGCCGGGGCGGAATTCGTCGGGCCGGGCAGCGGCGACCGTGCCTGGATCCGTGCCTGGGTGACGGACGCGGGGCCGGTCGTCTCGCTGCACCGGGCGGGGGCGACGCTCGCCCAGGGGGTCGCCGCGGACCTCCCGGGGGCGGTCCGTGCGGTGGTGGCCTGGCTGGCGGGGGCCGATCTTGCGGCCGTCCGGCGGGTCGCGCCGTTCCTGGTCGTCCACGAGTGGGCGTTCGCGCACGAGCGTGCGCCGCTCGACGAGTTCGAACTGGCCTGGCGGCAGCGGCTCGGCAGGTTCGACGTGCCGCTGACGGGGAACTACCCGCCGGGCTACCGCGCGATGTTCGAGGCCGCGTTCGCCGAGCCCCGGCTGCGCCGGCTGGCGCCGGTGACCAGCCACTTCCGGCTGTGGTTCTCCAGCACGCCGCAGCATCCGTACCAGCCGGTCGGCGCCCACATCGACCCGCTGCACGACGGCACCTTCGAGGTGCGCCACCGGGACGGTGCCGTCTTCGCGGCCGCGACCGCCGAGGAGGCCGTCGCGCTGGCGGTGCAGGGGCTGCCGGCGGACTGCTGACCTCCCCCGGGCCGCCGCGCGCGACGGGCGCCGGTCAGAGCAGGCCGTCCCAGAGCTGTTCGACGATGACGGCCCACCAGTTCTCGGGGTCGGAGAAGACGGTGGGGTCGAGGGCGGCCAGCTCGCGCTGGAAGGCGTCGACGGCGAGGCCGGCGGCCTGCGGGTCGAGGCCGCGCAGCGCGGGGTGGCGGGCGGCCAGCAGGGAGAGGCAGCGCAGGTAGGCGGCGAGCGAGGTGTTGAGGTAGCGGCCGGTGCCGGTGTCGGGGTCGACGGCCCAGATCCGGCCGAGGCCCGCGCCGGTGCCGGTGCCGCCGTCGCCGCACTGGACGGCGATCAGCGCGTGGCCGTCGTCGCCGAGGACGAGGTACTCGGCGAGCAGCGCACGGGTGCGCTCGGGGACCCGGGCGCCCCGGCCGGTGGACGCCAAGTGGTGTGCGACGGTGGGCAGTTCGGGCAGGTGGTGGAAGAATCCGGGGACGTCGGCGGGCAGTCCGGCCCCGGCCAGGGTGGCGGCGGTGGCGGCGGGCAGCACGGCGGGTGCTCCGGTGACGCGCCGGATGCCGGCGGTGCCGAACTGGGCGTCCAGCCGGGCCCCGAGCTGCTGGTCGCTCTCCGCGGCGGCGGCGGGCACGGCGCGCGGGAACGGGATCCGGTTGGGGCGGGGCGGCGCGGGGCGGCCGGCCCGGCGGAAGGTGTCCTCGGTGGCGTCGGTGAGGGCCCGGACGGCGGCGGCGCGCCGGTCGTAGCGCGGGCCGTAGGCGTGGCCGAAGTCGAAGGTGGCGGTGGGGAGTTCGGCGAGCAGCACGGGGGCGCAGTAGCCGCCGGGCAGTTCGCAGGGGCGCAGGTCGGTGTAGACGGACAGCACGTCCTCGGGGCGGACGCCCTGCTGCTGGAGGGTGCGCCAGGCGCGGACCTCGGGGTGGCCCTCGCCGGGGGCGGAGAGCTGGAACAGGCTCTGCTGTTCGCCGGCGGCGTCCCGGTAGGTGAGGACGACGGAGGTGCCGGGGCCGACCACGGGCGGGCGGGACGGGTCGTGGCTGCCGGCGCCGAGCTTGTCGCGGTAGAGCTGGACGACTTCCTCGACGGGGATCGAGGGCCAGTGGGTGAGTTCGCCGGTCTCGCGGTCGACGACGGCGCAGGCGGTGCCGATCTCGGCGGGGGCGCGGCGCTCAGCGCCGGAGCCGCCTGAGCCGCTGGCGCTGCTGGAACCGCCGGAGCGGTCGGGTTCGGCGTCGGGGATCGGCCACAGCACCCAGCCGAGGTCGAACTCGTGCACGCCGATCCGGTGCCACTGCTCCTCGGGCCGGGCGCCGTTGATCCACTGGTGGGCCGCCTCGATGGCCTGCTCGCGGGTCGTCACGCGGTCGTTCTCCTTCGGAGCCGGTTGGTCGGTGTTCACAGTAGTGGACGGGCCCTGGTCACTGTCCGGCCGGTCGCAGCGCGGCGATGCCGCGGGCGTCGGCGACCAGCAGCAGGCCGTCGGGGGTGAGGTCGGCGCCGGCCAGCGGCCCGTCGGAGAGGAACGCGGCGATCGGGCCGGTGGTGGTGCCGTCGGGGTTGCGCCGCCAGAGCCGGACGTAGTCGCTGCCGGTGCTGAGCGCGAGGGCGCCGGCGGCGCGGGTGTCGCCGTCGGGGCGGGCGAGTTGCTCGGGGTCGGTGCGGTCGCTCTCGCCGGTGTGGGCGTCGTAGGCGGCCAACTCCGGTTCCTGGCCGGGCCGGTGGGCGATCAGCAGGTGGCGGCCGTCGGGGCGGGTGGCGGCGGTGACGGCGCCGACCCCGGTGAGCGGCCGGGCCCACAGGGTGTGCCAGGGCAGGTCGAGGCCGGCGGTGTCGAGGCCGGGCAGGCCGTCCTGGCGGGCGGCGTGGTCGAGCAGCGCGGCGCGCAGTTCGACGTCGAGTTCCTGCCGGGTGAACAGCGGGGCGAGGCGCAGCCAGGTGCGGCCGAGGGGCGGCAGGTCGGTGCCTTCGGCGGCGAGCTGTTCGGCGGCGGCGCGCAGGCGGTGCTGTTCGGCGTGCAGCAGGAAGCCGGGGTCGGCGAGGAGTTCGTCGAGCAGGCCGCCGTGCAGGGCGTGTCCGGCGAGTTGTTCGCGGACGTAGGGGACGGCGGTGGCCCAGCCCGCGGGGCGGGGGACGGTGGCGAGCAGGGCGGTGGCGATGCGGCGGTGGACTTCGCGGGCGGTGCGGCCGAGGCGTTCGCGGATCTCGTCGGCGACGGCGGGGTGGACGATGCGGGCGCCGGGGGCGCCGTCCTCGGTGGTGGCGAGGTCGAAGAACGGCAGCAGCAGGTCGCGTCCGGCGGCGAGGGCGGGGCCGAGGTCCTTGCCGGCGACGGCGGAGGCGACGGGCGCCCACAGGTCGAACGGCAGGGGTTGGCCGGGGCCGGCCAGGGCGAGCGGGGCGAGCAGGCGGCGCAGGGTCAGTTCGTCGCTGCCGCAGCGTTCGGCGTGCAGGTCGAGGGCGTCGCCGGCGCTGCGGGGCAGCGGCAGCGGGCCGGTGGGGCGGGCCTGGACGGACCAGGCGGCGAGGCGGACGGCCAGCGGGGTGCCGGCGACGGCGGCGAGCTGGCGGGCCACGGTGGGTTCGGCGACGGCGAGTTCGGCCTGCCGGAGCAGGGCGTCGGGGTCGCGCCAGGGGTCCTGGTCGAGGTCGATGATCCGCAACTGGCCGGCGGGGACGTCGCCGGCGAGGCGTTCGGCCTCGGTGCGGGGCAGGTCGGCGAGCAGGCGGACGCCGGGGTTGAGGGCGAGCGGCAGCAGGACCTCGGTGGTGACCCTGGCGGGTTCGTCGGTGCCGCTGAGCAGGCCGGACCGGTCGATGTCGGCGACGACGACGGTCTGCGGCTGCTCGGGGGTGCCGATCGCGGCGAGCACGGCGGGCAGCCGGTCGGCGCGGTCGGTGCCGGGGGCGAAGGTGTCGGCGAGCAGCCAGCGCAGTTGGACGGCGCTCAGGCCGGTGGCGTCGAGGACCGGCGGCGCGGGCAGGTCGGCGGGCGGGACGGTGGCGGGGTCGAGGGCGTCGGTGTCGAGGCGGGCGCGGTGGGCGGGGTCGCTGAGCATCAGGAAGGCGGTCAGCAGCCGGGTGCGGCCGCTGCCGCTGTCGCCGGTGATCAGCACCGTGCGCGGCACGTCGGCCGTGCCGGCCCGCCAGGCCGCCAGGGTGCGCAGCGCTGCCGCCCGGCCGCCGAGGTAGGGGTGGGGCTGGTGGGCGGCGGTGGTGTCGGTCACGTCGGGTCTCTCCGGTCGGGGGGCTGGGGAGGCGGAGGGGTGGCTCAGGCCCAGGTGTCGGGTTCGAGGACGTACTGCCAGCTGTCGGTGGCGGCGGCGTCGGGGTCGATCTCGGCGACGCGGGTGCGCAGTTCGGTGAGCAGGTCGTGGCTGTCGGCCTCGTAGGGCCAGTAGACCGTCAGGTACTGGGCCTGGAGGGCGATCATGGTGAGGAACTGCTCCAGGGTGGTGCCGATCAGCGGCTCGTTGGGGGTGGTCTCGGCGGGCCAGTGGCCCGGCATCATCCGCAGCACCCGGCCGTCGCTGCCGTCGAGCACCAGGTCGGCGGCGATCCAGCCGCCGAGCAGGTGGTAGGGGCCGGTGCCGGGCTGCTCGGTGTGCTCGGGCCAGCTGCGGGCGGGCAGCCCGTCGGCGGGGGTGAGCCAGTAGCCGGTGCGGCTGTCGACGGCGGGCAGGCCGACGGTGGCGAGCAGGTCGCGGGTCGGGCCGTGGGTGATGGTGTCGGGGAGGGTCTCGAACCGGTGCAACTGCCCTGCGCCGAAAGCCTGTTCGAGCAGCTGTCGCAGGTCGGGCAGGTCGGCGCGGCGGTAGGGGCGGGGCCGCTGGCTGCCGAACGCGCCGAGCAGCGGGACGAGTCGGTGCTCGGGTGCGTCGCGCAGCAGCTTGACGTCGGGGCGCACGGCGTAGGCGCCGCGCTCGCCGGCCAGCACCAGCAGGTCGCCGACCGCGCCGGCGGTCTCCGCGTCGGGGTGGTGGAACAGTCCGAGCGGCGCGCCGTCCGGGCCGTCCAGCACGGTGGCGTAGCCGATGGCGGTGCGCACGCCCAACTCGGCGTCGACGGGGGCGAGTTCGTCGTCGGCGGGGCCGAGCAGCTCGCCGGTGGCGGCGTCCTGGACGAAGGCGTTCTCCTCCTCGTCCTCCGTGACGGCCACCGGCGTGCCGCGGAGTTCGGCGGCGTAGACCCGGTCGATCTCCTCGGTGTGCCAGGGCGCGGTGCGGGGGGCGAACTCGCCGAGCGGGCTCCAGCGGGACCAGACGGTGCGGAAGGTCAGCGGTTCGGGGCAGGCCGCGGCGAGCGCCTCGGCGCGCTCGACCTGGCCGCGGGTGTGGGCGTCGTGCGCCAGCCGGGCCACCCATTCGCCGTGCGGCGCGCCCGCCAGGCCGTAACCGCCCAGGTAGCGCAGCGCGTTGGCGTGCGTGCCGTGCTCGAACTCCCCGTCGGCGTACGCGGCCCAGAGGGCTTCGATCAGCGCGTCCTGCGGGACGTGCGCCAGCGCGCGCGGGTCGTCGAGCAGGTCGTCGAAGCGCCCGGCCGCGGCGGCGTGGCCGGGCAGCGAACGGGCCGCCCACGGCGCGGTCAGGTCGCCGGCCAGCAGGTGCTCGGTCATCCGGGTGTGGAACGCGGCGGCCTCGGCCGGCGGGTAGCGCAACTCCTCGACCAGGGCGGGCCGTTCGAGCCCGACGGTGCCGTCCGCCGCCCGCACCGGCGGCTCGGCGGCGAGCTCCGCCAGGTCGGCCTCGGTCACGGGGACGTCGGCGGCCCGGCACAGCTGCGCCCAGGCGTCCGTCGGCACCCGGCTCAGCTGGGCGTTGGCGAGCGCCCGCACGGCGGCCAGGGCCTGCGGCGTCAGGGCCGCCGTCAGCGCCGCCAGCTCCTGCGGGCCTTCGCCGTTCTCCAGCCGGAGCACCTCCAGCCAGTACCCGGTGGGCTCGGCGGACAGCGGCGCGGGGGGCTGCGCCTGCTCGACGACCAGTTGCAGCCGGCCTTCCTGCGCGGCGTGGGTGAGCGCGTGGATGACGGCCTCCATCCGCACGGCTCCGCCGCCGCAGGCCAGGGAGCCGCCCCGCTGGGTGTTGGCGAGCAGCACGGTGCGGGCCGTCCGGGAGCGGCGCAGCTCCCGTCCCAGGTCGGACAGGGTGCCGTAGGTGCGCCGCCGCAACGCGCCGGTGCGGTCGATGAGTTCCTGCGCGACGGACTCGGCGCTGCGCCCGGCGGCGTCGATCAGCAGCGCCTCCGGGAACGCCTCGGCGAGCGCGGCGAGCACCGCGCTCTTCCCGCTGCCGGCCGGGCCGGTCACGTGGAGCCGGCCCCGGCTGCCGTCCTGAAGTCGTGCGGTGGCGGCGGCGATCGCCGCCGTCACCGCCGTCCCGTCGCGCCCGGTCATCCGGCCACTCCCTTGCTCACTGGCTCATGTTCGTTCGTCGCTGCGGGTCCGGACCGGACCCGCTGAGGTCACAGGCCCTGGCGCTTCTTCTCCATCTCCATCCAGGCCCTGCCCACCTCGGCCACGTGGTCGCCGAAGTCCCGGTCCATCTTCTGCTTGGGCGTCAGCTCGCCGTCGGCGACGTCCACGTCGGAGCCCGCGCCCTTGCGGTACCCGGTCGCATAGTAGACCGGCACGCCGGTCTGCTCCCGCGACAGGTAGCCGGAGCAGTCCGCGTGACCTGGGCCGATGCCGCAGGGCTCGCGTTCGGTGTAGAGGCTCAGCACCTCCGGCTGGTCCTTCTGGTCGCGGGTGGCCTTGAGGTGGTCCATCCAGCCGCCGAGGTGCGTCTCGGAGTGCAGCGGCGTGATCCCGGCCCGCGGGTTGCTGGGCGGCACCGAGCTGTCCACCACGAAGCTGACCTGCTTGGTGGTGGGGTCGTAGACCTCGATCACCGCGTAGTTGCGGCCGGTGAGGTCCGGCCGGTGCCCGGCGTCCTTGACCGCGCCCTGGATGCTGCGCTTGCCGAACGCCTCCTTGATCTCGTCGCGGACGTCCTTGTACTCGGAGGACTGCTTGAGTCCCGCGTCGCCCTTGGAGGTGGAGTGGTCGACGGCGCCGCGACTCTCCCGGTCGCCCTCGCCCGGGGCGGTGCCGGCCACCCTGGGGTCCGAGTTGTAGGGGTACGACATCGCCTCGGGGCTGGCGCCGACGCCGTGGTTCTTGTGGAACTCGTCGCTCATCCGGCCCATCGCGGCGACCGCCGCGCCCTGCTCGCCCGGGTCCAGGTCCTTGAAGCCCGGCAGCGCGTCCTCAAGGGCCTTGCGGTTGAACGTCCGCGGGTTGCCGGCCTTGCTCTTGTCGAGGACGTCGCCGAGCTCGCCGTTCTCCGCCCACTGGTTCAGGTGGTTGTAGACGTTGTCCATGTCGAGCTGGCGGACGTCGTTGGTCTGGCGCAGCTTCTGCTGGTTGGCGTCCGGCTCGACGCCGTAGAGCGTGTCCTTCGGGCCTTCCTTCGGGTCGAGGTGCTCCTCGCCGCGCTTCGGGTCGTGGATCGGGTGGTCGGGGTCGTTCTCGCGGCGCTCGTCGATGACCTGCTTGTCGGTCTTCGGCGTGTCCACGTCCATCGGGCTGCCCGACGGGCCCGCCTCGGCGTTGTCGTCGTCCTGCTTCTTCGGCTTCTTCTTGGCGGCGCCGTCGTCGAGTTCGTCCTCGGCCTTGTGCTTGCCCGCCGGGTCCTCGGGACGCCGGTCGGTCCCGCCGGGCTCGCCGGTGGGCTGCTGGCCGGGCGGGCGGTGGTCGGCGCTCGGGCGGCGGTCCGGGTCCAGGGTGATGGCGAAGACGCCGTTGTCGCCGTTGTGCAGCGGCCTGTCGCTGCGCTGGCCGGTCTGGTTGTCCAGGTAGGTGATCCGGCCGTCGTGGTTGACGACGTTCCACGCGTGGGCCCGGCCGTTGCCGTCCTGCGTGATGATCACCGCCTGCGAGCCGTGCCCGTCGTTGCGCAGCTGCTCCTCGACCCGGCGGAACGCCGGATCGCCGTCGCCCATGTCCCGGAACGGCGCCCCGAGCTGACTCTCCGCCCGGTCCCGGCCGCCCCGCTCGCCGTCCGGCCCGGAGTCGTTGCGCGGCGCGGCCGCCGTCGGCCGACCGCTGTAGGTGTCCGCGGTCGACAGCGCCACGTCGAGGCAGTTGTTGTCCCGCCCCGGCGCCCGGTGCCCGTCCCCGTTGACCGCCCCCGGCCAGTCCCCGTTCGGATCCGGGTGCCGCTGCGGCGTCCCGTCCGGATTCCGCGGCACCCGGCTCTCCAGGTCCGCCTGGTGCTGCGGATCCGGCCGGTCCAGCCCACCGGGCGTGTCGTACGGCCGACTGTCCGCGAGGCTGTCCGGCCGCGGGGCGAGGCCGTCCGGCACCGCGTCGTGCTGCGCCGGCGCGTCGGGGGCGGGGGTGTCGGAGTGGGAGGGGTCGGTGTTGTTGTCGGGGTCGGGGCGGTGGTCGGTGTCGGTGTCCGCGTCGGGGCGGTGGTCGGTGTTGTTGTCGGGGTCGGGGCGGTGGTCGGTGTCCGGGCGGTCGGCGTCGGGACGCGAGCCGTCGGGACGTTCGGCGTCGGGACGGTGGTCGCCGGTCGGCCGCTCACCGTCGGGGCGCGAGCCGTCGGGACGCGCCGCGTCGGGACGGCTGCCATCCGGGCGCGCCGAGTCGGGACGCGAACCATCGGGACGGGCAACGTCGGGACGACCCGTGTCAGGCCGGGCAGCGTCAGGACGGCTGCCATCCGGACGACCGGTGTCGGGACGACCCGCGTCGGGCCGAGCACCATCGGGACGCGCAGCGTCAGGACGCCCACCGTCCGGACGGCCCGTGTCGGGACGCGAGCCATCGGGACGACCCGTGTCAGGCCGGGCAGCGTCAGGACGGCTGCCGTCCGGGCGACCGGTGTCGGGACGACCAGCGTCGGGCCGAGCACCATCGGGACGCGCAGCGTCAGGACGCCCACCGTCCGGACGGCCCGTGTCGGGACGCGAGCCATCGGGACGACTCGTGTCAGGCCGGGCAGCGTCAGGACGGCTGCCGTCGGGGCGACCGGTGTCGGGACGACCAGCGTCGGGCCGAGCACCGTCGGGACGACCCGCGTCAGGACGACCCGCGTCAGGCCGAGCACCATCGGGACGCGCAGCGTCAGGGCGACCCGTGTCGGGACGCGAGCCATCGGGGCGTGCCGAGTCGGAGCGCCCGCCCGGCCGGCCCCCGTCCGGCCGACCCGTTTCGGGGCGGCTGGTCTCGGGACGATCCGCGGCCGGGCGCGACGTGAACGTCGAGTTGCCACTGGGCTGTTGACCCTGGTGGCCGGGGCCGTGGCCCTGGCCCGGCACGGTCGGGGTGGTGCCCGGTCCGGCCGGCGGACGGCCCGCAGCCGAACCGGACGGAGCACCGCCGGTCGGAGTCGCGCCGCCACCCGTCGCCATGCCGCCACCACCGGGCATGCCCGCCCCGCCCACGGGGCCGGTGCCGCCGACGGGGCCGGTGCCGTCCGGGCCGGTCGTCGGCATGCCGCCGGTGCCCGGCCGCTGCTCCGTGGTGCCCGCGTGCGGCGGCGGCGCGGTGGCGGTGCCGCCGAGTCCGGCGACGTCGAGGCGCGGGGGCACCTGGCTGTGCGTCCCGGTGTCGGAGTCGCCCCGCGGGTCGCCGCCACGGAACGAGGGCGCACCCCCGGCCGCGACGCCGGCTCCGACCGGCGGACGCATGCCGCCGCCCGACCCCTCCTGCTGTGCCCCGTCCGAACCCTGCTCACGATGCGGACCCGGCGCGCCGCCCGACGGCGCGGGCTCGCCCGGCGCGAACCCGCGATCGTGCTGCGGCCCGTCACCGGGCCTCGGCGCGGGAGCGTCGTGCGGACGGCCGCCGTCGCCGCCGTGCGACTGGCCCGACGACGAGTCACCGGCACCGAAGCTGTCGCCGCCGCCCGCGTGCGGGCGGTCGATGGTGAAGTCCTGCTTCTCGATGTGGTCGACGTAGTCGACCGTGGCACCGCTCAGGTAGGGGGCGCTCATTCGGTCGGTGACCACCTTGACGCCGCCGAAGTCCTTGACGACGTCACCGTCCAGCGAATGCTCGTCGAAGAACAGCTGGTAGCGCTTGTCCGGCCCGTCTCCGTGCTGCGGGCCGGTGTGCTGCGGCCCGTTCTCGTGCCCCTCCTGCGAGGGAACGTGGTGCTCGGGCCTGTTCCCCGCACCGTCGTGCCCCGCCGGACGCCCACTGTCCGCGCCGGACCCGTGCGGCTCACCGCCGTGCCCACCGGGCCGACCACTGTCAGCCCCGGCCTGCCCCGCACCATCACCCTCCGGCCGGTGCGGCACACCATCCGTACCAGTCCGCGACGGACCCTCCTGCGAGGGAACGTGATGCTCAGGCCCACGCGACGCACCGTCATGCCCCGCCGGACGACCGCCGTCAGCCCCAGCCTGCCCCGCACCATCACCCTCCGGCCGGTGCGGCACACCATCCGTACCAGTCCGCGACGGACCCTCCTGCGAGGGAACGTGATGCTCAGGCCCACGCGACGCACCATCGTGCCCCGCCGGACGACCGGCATCAGCCCCAGCCTGCCCCGCACCGTCATGCCCAGCAGGCCGACCCGCATCAGCACCACGCGACGCACCGTCATGCCCCGCCGGACGACCGCCGTCAGCCCCAGCCTGCCCCGCACCGTCATGCCCAGCAGGCCGACCCGTATCGGCACCACGCGACGCACCATCGTGCCCAGCAGGCCGACCACCGTCAGCCCCAGCCTGCCCCGCACCATCGTGCCCAGCAGGCCGACCTGCGTCACCACCGTGCGACGCACCGTCCACACCCGCCCGCGACGAACCGTCGTGCGACGGCGTCGGCGTCGGCGTCGGCGTCGGCGAGGATGCCCCCGAGCCCGAACGACCGTCCTGCCCGGCCGAGTTCGCGCCGTCCCCGCCCGCCCGCGACGAACCGTCGTGCGACGGGCCGGAGGAGCCGGCGGAGGTGTCGTGGTCGGTGCCGAGCCGGGTCCCGAACGGGTCGAGCGCCGGGCCGCTGTCGGCGCGCGGCGGGCGGGCCGGGGCGCTCTGCTGGTTGCCGCCGTTCGCCGTGTGGTCCGATCCACCGCCGGTCGAGTCGCCCGAGCCGGACGATCCCGACGCGCTGATCGTCGGCCCGCCGCTGCCGTTCGAGCTGTGCTGCGAGGGCCCCCCGGAGGACGGCGAGTTCACGTGCCCGCCCGACCCCGAGCCTGCCCCTGCACCGGCCCCCGACCCATCGCCGTGCCCGCCAGCCGACCCAGCCCCGGACCCCGAGCCCGCACCAGACCCCGAACCGGACCCCGAGCCCGCCCCAGCCCCAGAACCCGAGCCCGAACCCGCCCCAGAGCCAACCCCAGAGCCAACCCCAGAACCAGCACCGGCACCCGAACCCGAGCCGGCCCCCGCCCCGTCCCCGTTCCTCGTCGAGTCGCCGCTCCCCGCCCCGTCGTGCCCGCCCGAGGACGACGAGTCCCCGTGCCCGGCCGCGTTGTCGATCCCGCTGCGCGCGTGGCCGCCCGCGCGCGAGCCGAGGCCGTCGCGGAGGGACTCGGTGAAGGTCTGGCCGGAGTTCTTGACGCTCTCGGTGAAGTCCTCGGCACCGCGCTTGACCGTCCGGCCGAGGTCGTAGCCGTTCTGCGCGCCGAAGCCCTGGTTGACGGTCTGCGCGATCAGGTCGCTGATCATGCCCTGGATCGCCGAGACGGCCGG